>JALYXE010000114.1 GCA_030947265.1 Acidobacteriota bacterium | reverse complement strand
GTTTCCACTCCCACCGACTGCAGGTTGAGGCGGTCGGTATTCGGCTGCCGTCCGACAGCAATCAGCAAATGGGATCCTTCTAATATGGTGTCGCTTTCTTTTGTCCTAACTGTCAGGCTTACGCCGGCATTAACTGCTTTAGCGCGTATTGCCTCAGAGTTCAACAGCACTCTGATTCCGTCCTCCTCGAAAATCCTGGCTACTTCGTCAGCCACGTCCGGGTCTTCGCGACTCAGTAGACGATCGCCGCGATGCACAATCGTTACCTGACTACCAAAGCGGCGAAACATCTGGCCGAATTCCAGACCGACGTAACCGCCGCCCAACACCAGCAAATGCTCAGGCAACGATTCGAGTTCCATAATAGAACTCGAATCCAGGGTCGGAACCGTATCTAAGTCAGGAACGCGTGGCTTCGCGGGACGGGCGCCTGTGTTGATGAATATCTTTTCAGATGTAATCCGACGCGTCCCACTTTCACTTAAGCGAACCTCAACCGACTTTGGACCGGTAAATCTCGCCTCGCCTCTCAGTAGCTCAAGGCCTGTAGTCTTCTCAACGTTCTGGAGCCCACTGTCGCGAAAGCTTTCAACGATTTTCTGCTTGCGGAGGCGGATTGCAGACATGCTGACCGTCACGGGCCCACTATCGACGCCATAGTCCCCACTCCGCTTCGACAGGTACGCCACGCGCGCGCTTGCCACCATTGTTTTCGTGGGCGTGCAACCCACGTTCACGCAACTGCCACCAATGTGGTTGCGCTCGACGATGGCCGTTTTGAATCCGGCCTTGGCGAGAGCGATCGAAAGCGGTGTGCCCCCCTGACCTGAGCCGATCACAATCGCATCATAAGGTTCAGCTTCCATGACTCAACTCCTACATCAAGCGCGACGAAAGGCCCAAGCTACAAAACTTTGGGTTCTGTGAAAGAACGAATTTTCGCATGTAAAATTTCCGCGTTCCATTTTGGGCGTTCTGCGGCAAATGGGTCTTACAAGGAGATGGTAGTGCGATCGCGACGCAGATCGGAAAGCAGTACAAGACTTAATAGATGTGGGCTCGGTAGCTGGAACCCAGTTGTTTCGTTTGGGAGGTAACGAATGCGCTGCCAGTACCGTCATAGGTGTGGCGGTCAAGAGGCCCGCTTCCCAACAAACCCTTTTTTCGCGACCTTCCCTTGTTCCAACCTGGGTATAATTAATGCTCGCGCTAATGATGAACGCCGTTTGGTAGTCTGGTCTCCGGCATTATACCTTCACTGAACGCTAGAATCTTAGAGAATAATTCAAGCCCACAGTGAGCCCCATCTCCGGGGCAATGCCTTTGATGAAGGACAAATGATTTCGGTACAACTTGTCAGTTAGGTTATGTGCGCTTAGTGACAGAACATGCGCTATTCTTTTGGTCACAAACGTGTACGAGGCGTTGACGTTAAAGACTGAGTAGCCTGCGGTCGGCGTTTCGTTTTCGAAGACGCGAATCTGCCGGTTCGCTAGAACCAATTCAGGTCTCACGCTGAACGCTTTGTAACGCCAGTCCATTCCGAGGGTCCCGCGAAGAGGTGGAATGCGAGGCAGCGGCTTGTTTTGTTCGGTCAACTCCGCTCGCACGTAGTCCACTTTGCCGTTGAGCCACAGAGTAGGCACAACTCGGGCTTCCAGGCTCACTTCCGTGCCGACGTAGTGGCTTTTACCTTGAGCGTAATCAACAATCGGAAGTTTTGATTTTGCGTCGGTGTTGCCAGTGAACGCCGGGAAAACAAAGTTGCGGAAGCTGTAGTAGTAAACACTGCCCTCGAGTCGCACGCGGGCCGTGTTGTGGCGTAGCGAAAAGTCAACGCCGTCGCCCTCCTCAGGTTGTAAGTTAGGATTGCCAATGTCGAAAACGAGGACGCCTGGATGCGGGCCGTTGTTGTAAAGCTCTTCGAGAGCGGGGGCGCGGAAAGAGTGCTGATAGTTGGCGACAAACGAGCCGCCCGTCCAGAGCGGGACGCGAATCCCGGCGCTGCCGGAAAATCCGAAAAAGTTGCGTTTGCGGAAATTGCCTTCCGGGTTGTAGCCGTTCTGCTCGAGGCGACCGCCGAATTGTAATCCGATGCGCTCAAAATCTACCCGCTCTAACCCGTAAATCGCAAAAGAGCTTTGCTTTGTGTGCGGCGCAGGAGCTTCCGCCCCGATCGATTTGTAGTCCCGCGTAAAACCGGAGAGCCCGAAAGTGCCGGAGAGATGGTTGCGGCGCTCGTGTGTTAAGTTTGCCCGGTAATTAAAGTTCTTGTTGTTAGCGATAGAGTCAAGTTCTGTGGTGTTTTCGTCCGATTCAGACTCGAACTCGCGGTTGACATAATCGTTGTAGCTGACGGCGAAATCGCCGCCCTCGATGAAGCCGCCGAGCTCGCGCAAGCCGCCTTTGACCTGGTAGCTGTGGCGTCGCATTTTCAGATACTCAATGTCGATCTCACCCGGCTTAACAGGAATGCCGTAGCGCCGGCGATCATAGGTGTAATCAAATGAGAGCCAGCCTTTGCGTGGAAACCAGCCCACACCACCGCTTCCGTTGCCGGTTCGGGCGTAAGAGTTTAAGACCGTCCCGATTGGACTGCGATAATCATTCGCTTTTTGAACGCCGGCATTAGCGAAAACGAGGAAAGTTTTGAACCCAAATTTGAAACCGCCGCTGCTGCCCGCGTGCCAGTTGTTCGTGCCGCCGAAAAGGGTCAAGTAACCGGACAAACCTTTCTGATAAACATCATTGGTGGAAATGCCGTTGACCACACCCCCAATGGCGTTGCTGCCATACAGCAGCGTGGCGGGACCTTTAACGATTTCGACGCGGTCGAGCGAAAGAACATCGATTGGTTCGACTTCGTCGCCGGACTGCGAAGCGATTCCGCCGAGGCGTAAACCATCTTGCAGAACCAGCACCCGGTCGCCGTCGAAACCGCGAATAACCGGGCGACCAGAGCCAGGACCGAAACTCCGTTTGGCGACGCCAGCCTCATATTCAAGTGCTTCGCCGATTGAAATGGGGTTTCTTTGGGAGAGTTCCATGGCTCCGACAGACGTGACCGACTGATAAGAAGACCCAACAGCCTCGGCAGAGCCCGTTGCCGTCACGGTTACCTTTTCGCTGAGCGGCGCCAGAGTTAATTGAAAATCAAT
>JALYXE010000110.1 GCA_030947265.1 Acidobacteriota bacterium | reverse complement strand
CGTGAGCACCGTGTCTCCATCTGAAATTAACTCCGCGCCAAATCGTCCGAGTGCGCGGTTAGCTTCAATGTCCTCGCGAAAAATATTGAGAGCTTCTTCAACTAGACGCGCTTTGATCTTATCTGTTTCCTGGGTAGTAGCTTTTTCGCGGCCAAATGCCTCGCGCATCCGCTCAATGGCCCAGAAGAGATTTATTGCCGTGGGACGCGTTTGCGACATCACCTCGCACATATAGTTGAAGTCGTCTTCCAAATCCGCGACCGAGGTACCAACCGACTGACTTGCGCCCAACGCCAGGCCCATGGCCGCAGAAACTCCGATGGCGGGTGCACCGCGCACAACCATCTTCTTGATTGCATCTGCCACTTCTTCATACGAGCGGAGCATTAAATATTTCTCCTCGTTGGGCAGGAGACGCTGGTCGATCATTCGTATACCTTCATTGGTCCATTCGACAGTTTTGATCATTCTTTAAATACGCTCCCTCTCGACATTGAAAATCTCCCACTAAGCTTACCCGACGACAAATAGGACAGCAAAGTTGGATTATTGCTGCTATCCGGCTGCTTCGTTAATGAAATAAAAAAACGACAAAGGCGAATAAAAAGAATTCACTGGTCTCCACTAATATATCGTTGCCACTTGCACGCGTCGCAGCTGCTCAATATTTGACAGGCTCCTCAGGCGCATGATACCGTCCGCGTCGATCTGGAAAGTTCTTTGTATTTGAAAGCATCTGGGTGCCCCAGGTAAATGGGGAGAATAGGGAAACGGGTGAAAATCCCGTGCGGTCGCGCCACTGTGATGAGACTGCTGCTTACTGCTCTGAGAGTAGTAATCCAGTAATTCTTTAAGCCAGGAGACCTGCCCAGGACGCTTTGCAGCTTTTGAACGCTTCGCGGAAAGGCGTTCAGGCCGCACGGGTTCGCAAACATCTATTAAAGACCCCGCCGACCGCCTGTTTCCTTTTCGCCAGGGACCAGGAGATCGGCGGGACTTTTGTTACTACACTACTTTTCAAAAAACCTTAGCTTAAGAAGAATCGCGGCCCCACTCCTTCTTCTATCTCCAATCGTCGTCCTCCTTATCATTCTTGCCGCGTGCTCACATCCTCCCCCTGGGCCACCTTCTGAAACTGCATCCGCCACAAGAGACTTTGTTGACGAGGCAGGACGCAGAGTAAGCCTTCCGGCAAAGATCGGGCGCATCGTTTCGCTGGCTCCAAATCTGACCGAAATTGTTTATGCCGTCGGTGCAGGCGACCTTCTTGTTGGGAACACTACGTTTTGCGATTATCCGGCGGAGGCGAAGAACGTCGCAAAGGTAGGCGACACACTGCAACCGAGCATTGAACGCATACTCGCGCTCCGCCCGCAGCTCGTACTCGTCTCGACAGCCTCGCAACTGGAAGCCTTCGCGAAGCAGTTGAATGAGCAGCATATCGCCGTCTACATCACGGATCCGCGCGATCTTGAAGGCGTTTTTCGCTCGATCTTAAGCGTGGGCGACCTAGCGAATGAGTCGGTGGCTGCTTCGGAGTTAGTGAAACAGCTGCGTGCGCGAGCTGAAAAGGTGGAACGCGCTGTCGCCGGGCTCCCTCCTGTGTCTGTTTTTTTCCAATTGTCCGGCCAGCCGCTCTATACCGCCGGAAAGAGCTCGTTCGTAACGAACCTGATCGAGCGCGCGGGCGGACGCTCCGTGACTTCGGATGTTAAGGAGGCTTGGCCACGATTGAGCGATGAAGCCGCAATCGCTTCGCGCCCCGAAGCTGTAATCATGCTTTCAGGAGATGCGATGGGAGCAGCGGCGAATACAAAGGTCGCTGCGGCGCTGAGGAATTCCCCTGCCGTCCAGAACGGTCGGGTTTTTGTAATCAATGGAGATCTCTTAACGCGTCCCGGGCCGCGCCTTATCGACGGCTTGGAACAGATGGCGCATGCGCTTCATCCGGAAGCTTTTAAGTGAACAATAGCTTGAACAAGGAAGCCCCAACTACCAGTCGTAATGCCGCCTTGATGGATCAGAATGCGCGTGCGACGTTGCGCAAAACTCTCGTCGTTTGCAGCGGGCTTACCATCATGCTGATCTTCATTGCAATCATCGCGGCAACTCTAGGCAGCGAGCGCGTGCCCGTCGGTGATGTGCTCCGCGCCCTTTTCACAGCAGGGTCTAAGTCCGGCGCCCTAACCTCCACGCAACGCTCGATTCTCTTTGAGATACGCTTGCCTCGCATTTTGCTTGCGGCGACGGTCGGTGCATCTCTGGCCGCGGCGGGCGCAAGTTATCAGGCCCTTCTTCGCAACGCGCTTGCTGAGCCTTATCTGCTGGGAATTTCAAATGGCGCTGCGGTGGGAACGATGGCGGCGCTCGTGTTCCTCGGAGCTAACGAGTGGACTCGACCCGTCATGGCATTCGCAGGCGCGCTAGCTGCGACCTTTCTCGTTTATCGTTTGGCGCGTGGTCGCGCCGGCGCGTCGCCGGAAAGATTGATCCTGGCTGGTGTGATCGTCACGACTTTTCAATCTTCGGTGATCGTTTTCATCACCACGTTGATGGACGCAACGCGGATACGTTCGTTTACTTTTTGGTTACTTGGGGATCTTTCCCAGGCCGCATCCGGCTCGGTTTGGATTGCTGTTACCTCAACCGTCGTCGGCGTAGTCGCGTTGACATTCAAAGCGCGTCCACTAAATCTCCTAATGCTTGGCGAGCGTGACGCCTTTGATCTCGGCGTTGAGGTTGACCGTGTACGTTTACAAGTGTTTTTGGCGGCAAGTCTGCTTGTCGGTGTTTCTGTTGCGTTGAGCGGTTCGGTCGGCTATGTCGGCCTAGTCGTTCCGCATTTAGTGCGCATGTCCACGAGCGGCGATAACCGTTTGACTATTCCGGCGGCGGCGCTTGCAGGCGCATCATTTGTCATCGTTGCGGACACGCTGGCACGCACCGTGATTGCGCCTCGCGAACTGCCCGTAGGCGCGATCACCGCGTTGATCGGCGCGCCGTTGTTTATTTATTTGCTGAAGCGGCGCTAGCTTAAGTTGTTAACCCCTTTCGGTCGGACCAGATGTGTTTTCCGAGGCAAGCACTGCCCACCGGAGGACCAAGATTCATGCGATCTGTTATCTACCGCACGCATACCTGGCTCGGATTGATCGTGGCCGTTCCGGTGTTGGCATGGACGTCGAGCGGATTGCTGTACGCGTGGCCCAATGCGGTGGAAGGAGGCAAAGTTGAAAGCATAACCCTCGGTAATGTGCGAGTTACCCCAGCAGAGGCTTCGCGACGCGCCGATGATTTCGCGGGAAGAAAACTGCCGACGACTGCTTTGACTCTGCTGATGCGCGAAGGTCGTCCGGTTTATCAGGCTATTGGGGGCATGGGCTCGGATTCACTGCTGATTGACGCAGAGACGGGACAAGTAGTGAAGACCGCGCCACCCGGCATTTTGACAAGATATTTTCGCCAGGCACACTTCTACTTTTTCGCTGGGAGATGGCAGGTCCCACTGCTAATCGGTGCTTCCGCGCTCGCTTGTCTTTCAGCGTTGTCCGGTATGTATTTGAACATAGTGCTCTGGCTTACGAGGCTGAGGAACAGTGCCGCGTCTAAAGAATCGTGAGGACCAGTTTAGAGATGCTCGAAGCGACAAATGTAAGCGTCAATTACGGTAAACGACAGGCGGTCGTGAATGTTTCTCTGCGGGTCTCTTCAGGAGATATTACGGCCATTGTAGGTGCAAACGGCGCCGGCAAATCTTCGCTGTTACGAGCACTGAATGGCGCCATTCAAACCTCGAGTGGCGATGTCCTGCTTGATGGCAAGCCGCTCTCGTTCTTCACACGCCGAGCCATAGGCAGGCGCATCGCGGTGGTCACACAGGAGGCCTTGTTGGCTTTTCCGGTTTCGGTGTTGGAGTACGTGCTGGGTGGTCGATACGCGTGGTCAGGGTCGGGCGCTTGGGGTTGGGAATCGGAACGTGATTTGGAGATCGCTTTCGAGGTGCTGCGACAGACTGAATTGGAGAATTTCAGTGCCCGTCTAATGAACGAACTATCAGGAGGCGAACGTCAACGCGCTGTGTTGGCCCGCGCCCTGGCGACCGAAGCCGGAATTCTTTTGCTTGACGAGCCGACGGCCAACCTGGACTTGGCTCATCAGGCTTCAATGCTCCGGCTCGTGCGCGCGCATTGCGACCAGCGCACTACGGCGGCAGTTATTGTTACGCATGACATTAATCTCGCGGCGCAATTTGCCGATCACGTTGTGCTACTGAAAAGCGGGCACATGATTGCATACGGGAAGCCCCGGGAGGTTTTGACGGAAGAACTGTTAAGCGACATTTTGGCGATCAAGGTCTTAGTGGACGCGCACCCGCTTTCTGGCGCGCCACGCATTACTCCGGCGCACGAGGTGCGACGGTAATCCGGGAGCCGCGGGCATCTACCTGCTTGTTCCCATCAATACGGGTGACGGCTTAGGGAAGGCGGTCAAAATCCGCCACTGCCCGCGCAACTGTTAGCGACGTAGACGCTCTGGGACGCTGTAGCCACTGTTCAAAAAAATGGGAAGGCTGGCCATAGCTGAGTCGCGAGTCAGGAGACCTCGCCGCGCTCTTTCGTAAAGCTCGCACTGCGACGGGCAGGAGACTCTACAAATGAAAACCACAGCTCAAAGCAACCGCACAAGCCGTTTACATCTCAAGAACAAGCCACTGGGCATTTTAGTTTTACTGTTTTTTGTCACACCTTTTTCTGATGGAGTTTTCGCGCAAAGCAGCGGAGGCGGAGCACAAATCAACGTGCGCGTAACCGACCCGCAAGGCGCGATTCTCCCAAACGCAAAGGTCACTTTGTATACCCGCGACGGTCGCATCCGAATCAACGGCCTCACCGATAGAACGGGCACCTTCCGCTTCGAAAAACTCGCGCCCGGCGAGTATTTGATCGAAGCCGAAGCAACTGGCTTCGCGCGCGGAGCCGCCCACGTTCTGCGGGTTGAGCGGGACGCCAACACGTCGCTTGATATTTCGTTACCCCTTGCCGGTGTTAGTGAGCAAGTTGTCGTGACCGCACAGGCTACAGTGCAACCGGTTGATGAAGTCTCCAAGGCAGTCTCGGTTGTGGACTCGCGCGAGATCGATGAACGCGATGAAGCGGAGATTGCGAATGCTTTGCGCACCGTGCCGGGATTGCGCGTTCAGCAACTGGGCGGGCCTGGTAGGCTTGTTTCTATCAAGGCGCGCGGATTACGCAATCAGGATACGGCGGTGTTGATTGACGGGCTCCGTTTCCGCGACGCTACCACCGGCGATGCAACGAGCTTTTTGAGCGACTTTCTCGTTACCAATCTCGACCGCATTGAAGTTCTTCGCGGATCAGGATCGTCGCTCTACGGCACAAACGCAATCGGCGGTGTCATCAACATCGTGTCCGATGAAGGTGGCGGCCCAACTCACGGCAATATCTTGCTCGAAGGAGGGGGCCTTGGCCTGTTTCGTGGACGCGGACAAATAGCGGGGGGCACAAGTCGTCTTATTTACAGCGCTGGAGCGACTCACTTAAACGTCGCCCGCGGGGTAGACCGAGATGATGCGGCCCGCAATACAAGCGGTCAGGGACGCGTTGTGATTCGCCTGTCTCCAAAGACCACTCTCTCCGCGCAAATCTATACGGGAACTTCTTTTGTTCAACTGAACAGCAGCCCGGATGTCATTGGCACATTACCCGCGACGGGGATTGTCGATGCTCGGCCGCTTTCGCGCACGGAATTGCGACGCCTGGAAATGGGGGTTCCGACGGCACAATTGAAACTCGACGGGGCGACGTTTATTCCTGATGCAAACGACCCTGACGCTTCGGCGGCAGCCCGTTTCTTTGACGGCGCGATCACTTTCGGGCACCGCCCACTTGAAGCGTTCGGCTACAGTATCTCTTATCAGGGGCTTGCCACGCGCCGCTTAAATAGTAACGGCCCAGGCGGAATTGGGTTTCAACCATTCGGTGGTTCGACACACACCCAGGACGACGGCCACATACACACGCTCAATGCCCGCACCGATTTCCGCATCGGCAAATACAACTTTACCAACGCCGGCTACGAATTTGAAAACGTGACTTTCTTGAATCGCTCATTTTCATTCAACGCTGCAGATAACTCTTCGACGAATGTTGTCGAGCATAGCAACACGTTGTTTGTACAGGATCAATTACGATTTTTGGAGGATCGCTTGCAACTCTCTGCGGCCTTCCGAGCTCAGTTCTTTTCCCTGAACAACCCAAAATTCACTCCCAGCGCCGGGGCCCCTTACGCGGGAATCGTCTTTGGATCGCCGGGCAACGCCTACACTGGGGACGGCTCAATTGCTTATTTGTTCCGCGCAACGCACACCAAGCTGCGCGCGCATATCGGCAATGGCTATCGGGCGCCATCATTGTTTGAACGATTCGGGACTTCGTTCTTTGGAGGCTTCTTTTCACCTTTAGGCGACCCGCGCCTTCGCCCCGAGCGTTCTATCGCCTTGGATGCGGGAATCGATCAATCTCTCAGGGATAATCGGCTTCACTTGTCTGCAACCTATTTTTATACGCGACTGCAGGAAGTAATCGGCTTCGATTTCTCCGGCAAGATAAACCCGCAGACCGATCCGTTCGGTCGCTTCTTTGGGTTTCTCAATACAGGCGGTGGGCTCGCGCGCGGCCTTGAACTATCTGCCACGGCCTCTCCCACTCGCATGCTTGATGTCTTCGTCAGTTACACATTTACGAACAGCGACCAACAAACGCCACAGGTCAGCGGTAGCGGCGTGATCAGCTCGCTCGTTATTCCAGATCATCAATTCGCCGCCGTTGTTACTCAACGCATCGGACGGCGGGCGTTCGTCAACTTCGATCTGACGGCGACGAGTGATTATCTTGCTCCGGTCTTCCCACGGGTCTATCGGTTCAAGAGTCTTATCAAAGCCGATGTGGGCGTTAGTTACGAATTACCGCTGACCGAGCGGCGACGCTTGCGTTTGTTCGGCTACGTGGACAATCTCTTCGACCGCGACAATTTTGAAAGCGGTTTTCGCACGCCCGGACGCACCGGTCGGGGGGGCGCCTCGCTTAGCTTCTGATTTTGTTAGGGGACCAAAGAGCGCAATGGAAGAGCTTGATAACCCGCGGCGCTATGAGTTACACGCTACCATCGTTATCAAATGCCAGGGGCAGCACAAATACTCTAGTGTTGATGTCGTGGAGCAGTGGTAAAGATAGCTGCATGGCGGTCTACGAGATTCAAAGAGCGCAGAAGTATCGTTTGGCGGCGCTGATAACGACTGTCACGCGTGTTGATAATCTGCTTGAGTTGGGCCAGGCAACAGGCCGTACCGGGAAAGCTGAGGAATTAGTTACCGCTGGCCGCGTCAGGCTGGAAAAAATAGCAGCAGTCACGCGAAAGCTATCAGACCGACCGCGTGTCTTCTGTATGGAATGGCTTGATGACGTTTACTCCAGCGGCCACTGGGTGCCGGAGATGATGAGAATCGCGGGAGGCGTGGATGCGCTTGCGCGCGAAGGTGGCGACTCAGTTCGTATTCCCTGAGATAAGGTGCTGGAATGGAAATCAGAATGCTCAAGCTGTCCTGGGGCGAGGTGGGATTAGTATCAAATTAAACGGAGGCGCCAATTCAGGTTGCAAGGTTCAAAGCTCTTGGGCGCAATTGCGCTACTTGTCGAGCTCGTACTTGCAACCTGAAACTTTTGGACGCCCACAAAATGCAATACGGCGCACTAGGATTTCTTCGTAAAGAGGCCTCCCGCGAGAAAGATCGCGCCGAGCAGAATATGAAGTCCGTGATCCGGTGTCCCCAGATGCAACGGTCCCAAAGCCAGCATACGGTCGGCGCCCACGCCCATTGTCATCCCAAAAATTCCGAGCGCCAAATAAACAATGCCAAAGATGAGACAAAATCCCTTAGCTCCCGAGAGCGATCCGGCAAAGCCAAAGTAAAGCGCGACTGCGCCGGACACGATGTGCACAAGGTTGTGTGCAGAGCCAAGGTGGAAACCCAGCAGGGTCGGAGCAGCGAAACCTGCGATCCCAAGAAGCAGGAAAGCAACTCCCAGAATCTTGCAAACAGTCTTTGCCATGATTAGTCCTTCTTCTCCTCTGTGAAAGGTTGAGCACCAAGCAGCCGCGACGCGAGAAATCAGTGGCCGCCTCAAATTCCAGGGAAACAGCTCGGATAGAAGCGATGTATATCAACTTTCGCCTTGTTTGCAAAGGTTTTTTCAGGCAAACATGGAAGCTGAGCATTTGCACGTAATTAACAACCCGGACGCTCCGGCGGTGTGTTGCGATTTTGCGTCGGATGTTATACTACGAGTATCCCCTGTTGACGTGCGGACGGAAATTTAGAAATCTAAAGGAGTAGTTACCATGATATATCTTCAAATGGTAATCCGCGCAGCAAGCCGAATTGCGTCCGTATCTTTCCTTATGCTTCTCCTGATCGTCACCGCCAGTGCTTACACCGTTGTGATGCGCGGTGGACGCCGCATCGAAATCCCCTCCCGCTTTGTGGTAACACCCACAACGCTGACGTACGAAGTTACGCCCGGAATTCAAATAACGCTCCAGATGGGGGCCATCGATATTGCCGCAACTGACAGAGCCAATAGGGAATCACCTGGAAGTTTGTTGAAACGCGCAGAATTAGGATCGGCCACACTATCGGGGCCTGATGACAACGCTGAGAACGATGTTACTTCGCATGGAAGTCGAACGATAACAAATCGCGATCTTGAGGCGACGAAAAAACGGCGGCGCGAAAGCGAGGTCGCTTATGAGACCAGAAGAAGGGAGCTTGGGCTACCTTCAGTCGCAGATTCGCGTAAGCGTGACGCTATTGAGCGGGAATTTATTGGCAGGGAGTTGGCACAGACGCGCGTTGCTGGATGAGAAACGGAAACTTACTGGCGATCGCGAGCTTCTGACTTAAGAACCGAAATGGCGGTCGTAGATGCTGAGCTCAATTACAATCGAGCCAGACTCGACGAAACTTCATTTGCGGACTCAGGTGGTTTTACTACGCTCGATAGTAATGGACCGTTCATCTCATATGGGAGTCGACAGCTGCCTGGCCGCGGTTATGGTCGCGGAGGCCGCGGGCGGGGGGTTTTTGATCCATGGACTTTCCCGCAGGCGAGGCCGATTGTGCTTTTTCCGAGTGAAGGGGGTTATGGATCCTCATATGAGTTGACATACGAACGCAGCGCACTGATTACCCGTTTCAATGAGTTGGCCGCAAGACGCGCTGGCCTCACTGCTCGGTGGAGAGAACTGGAAGAGGAAGCACGGCGCGCCGGCGCGTCGCCGGGATGGCTCAGGCCGTGAGGAGAGTGGGCAGTCCGCAGTTGGCAGAACCCGGAGCGTCAGGAAGAGCGGCACCCTGTGAGCCCGTGAGGCTTGGGATGCTGGACCTAAGACGTTTATGCACAATGGTTGGGAAACCATTATTGGGTTGGAGATTCATGCGCAACTGAGCACTGAATCTAAGATCTTCTGTGGCTGTTCTACGCGATTCGGCGACGAGCCTAATAGAAATACTTGCCCGGTGTGTCTCGGCTTACCGGGAGCCCTTCCCGTGCTCAATCACCGCGTAATCGAGCTGGGCGCTCGCGCGGCGCTTTCTTTGGGCTTACACATAAACAACCAGTCAATCTTTGCCCGCAAGAATTACTTCTATCCGGATCTCCCCAAGGGTTATCAAATCTCACAATACGATCAACCGTTCTCGGCGAATGGCGAGCTGGAGATCATGACAGCCGAGCGCGATGAAGCCGGCCATCCGATCGAGTGGCGAGCTAAAAAAATAACAATCACGCGGTTGCATCTTGAAGAAGATGCAGGCAAGAACGTTCATGAGGGATTGCCCGACATTGATCGCTATTCCTACATCGATCTCAACCGTGCAGGCACGCCTCTGGCAGAGATTGTTACAGAGCCGGATTTTCGTTCTTCGTGGGAAGCGTTTGACTACGTCAATCACGTGCGCCGTGCTTTGCAGTGGGTGGGCGCGTCTGAGGCAGATATGGAGAAGGGAAATCTTCGCTGTGAAGCCAATGTCTCCGTGCGCCGGATTGGCGACGCAAAGTTTGGTACCAAGGTTGAAATGAAAAACCTCAATTCAGTTCGCTTCATGCACCGCGCGATTGAGTTTGAGGTCAACAGGCAAATCGGCGTGCTCGAATCCGGCGGACGACTGCAACAGGAGACGCGGCTTTGGGATGAACGCGCGGGTGAAACGCGGGTGATGCGCTCCAAAGAGGAGGCGCATGATTATCGCTATTTCCCGGAACCCGATCTGCCGCCCCTGATTGTTTCTGATGAATTTGTCGAACGGGTGCGCGCGACGATGCCTGAGTTGCCGGAGGCTCGCCGCCGCCGTTTTATCGAACAATATGGTCTTTCCTTTAGCGACGCCTCGCAATTGACTTCAGAACGGTCGCTTGCAGACTACTACGAGAAGGCAGCAGACGTTTCGGGAAACCCTCGTACAACCGCGAATTGGATACGCTCCGAATTCCTACGCGAACTCGAAAGCGCCGGCGTCCCGGCCAGCTCTGCGCCAGTTTCTGCGTTAGACCTGGGCGAGCTCGTGCGTCTGATCGACCAGGAAAAGATCAGCGGCAAACAAGGGAAAGATGTGCTGGTCGAGATGTTCAAGTCCGGCAAGAGCGCCGCTGCGATTATCGAGGCGCAAGGGCTGGTTCAGCTTAGCGACTCTAACGAGATTGATGCGCTAATTGATCAAGTGATAGCGGCTAATCAGCAACAACTCGAAAACTATCGCGCCGGCAAAGACACTCTATTCGGTTTCTTCGTTGGTCAGGTGATGAAAGCCTCAAAAGGTAAGGCCAATCCGAAGATCGTGAATGAAAGACTGCGCGAGAAGTTGAAGTGAATGAATTCCTTTGTGCGGCTCTGCCGCACTGGAAAGGATTTCTTGCGTGCGGCTTTGCCGCAGTGCAGTGCGGAAAGGCTGCGCCTTTCCGATCGGTCTGTCCACAATGCGGCTGCGCCGCTAGTGCAGACGGTATGTATCTGAATGGCAAAGTGGCCATCGTGAGGGGCAGTACCAGGGGAATCAGCCGCCGCACCGAAAGGATTTCTTGCGTGCGGCTTTGCCGCAGTGTAGTGCGGAAAGGCTGCGCCTTTCCGAT
>JALYXE010000081.1 GCA_030947265.1 Acidobacteriota bacterium | reverse complement strand
GCCAAACGGTCGACCCTGCACTAAACGTGATCTAGAAATACCTCCGCAAATCCATTCCTGTATAAAGATTCGCTACCTGTTCCGCGTAGCCGTTGAAAAGCAGCGTATTCCGCGAGCGGAAGCTGGATTCTCCTATGCGGTGCTCTGTTGCCTGACTCCAGCGCGGATGTGGAACATTGGGGTTCACGTTTGAGTAAAATCCATACTCGTTCGGAGCTTGAATATTCCATGTCGTCGGAGGCTCATCAGCGACCAACCGAATCTTCACAATGGACTTGATGCCCTTGAATCCGTACTTCCAAGGCACCACGAGACGAACGGGAGCACCATCTGGCGGAGGCAGAGTTTCGCCGTAAAGGCCTGTCGCCAGTATTGTCAGGGGATGCATAGCCTCATCGAGCCGAAGCCCCTCAACATACGGCCAGGCGAGTACACCAGTTGATTGATTTGGCATGCGCTTCGGATCATAAAGTGTCTGGAAGGCGACGTATTTAGCCTGGGAATTGGGCTCAACTCTATCGAGAAGCTTAGACAGAGGAAATCCAACCCATGGGATGACCATCGACCAACCTTCAACGCAGCGTAACCGATAGACGCGCTCCTCTTGAGGGAAACTCAATAGTTGGTCTAGATCAAAGGTTGTGGGCTTGTTCACCAGGCCTTCAACCGCAACCGTCCAGGGTCTTGTTACGAACCCTTGTGACTCGACCGCCACCGATCGCTTATCAGTAGAGAATTCGTAGAAATTGTTGTAGTTGGTGATGTCCTCCAGAGGCGTGAGTTTCTCGTTCGTGCTAAAACCCTGGCGCGCACCATCTTCTACCGCGGATTTTGCAAACGAGGACAGCTTTTGGCCTTTCGGAATTTCAATCGTGGGTGGGTTGAGCTTTCGATAAAGGAGGCCGGTCGCGGCCGTTGTCCCGAGGAGTGCCGCTCCGCGCACAAAAACGCGGCGACTTAGGTAAACTTTCTTGTCTGTTATCTCGCTCGATTTGATTTCGTTGGATCGATTGATAGGCATTCACTAAACTCCCGCTTCGCGCTGACGATAATACGTGCCGCGACTGCCAAAGGGTTTTAAATACATTAACGCGGATCCCATACCAAAGATAGCCGTATCGAAGTCGCGATTTTAGTATCGCATCTTGCAGACCAGGGTCTCGTCAGGCTCGATAATTATCCTGTAAAATCCGTCCACCTTACTAACGATGGACGTCGCATTGCCAACTGAGCCCGTTCGCGAAGGGCACCGGGCCGCTCTAACTGCGGGCTTTCTGGGCTGGACATTAGATGCATTTGATTTCTTTCTCGTAGTTTTCTCACTCACGGCAATCGCCGAAGAATTCCACCGCTCGGATAAGGACATTGCCCTTTCGATCGCGCTCACGCTTGGTTTTCGGCCCGTAGGCGCTTTTATCTTCGGCCTGCTGGCGGATCGCTACGGGCGCCGCTTGCCGTTGATTATTGATCTCATTTTCTATTCCGTAGTCGAGGTGCTTTCCGGTCTCGCGCCAAACTACGCCACTTTCCTGGTGCTGCGGGCGCTCTTTGGCATTGGAATGGGTGGCGAGTGGGGGGTAGGAGCTTCGCTCGCCATGGAGAAGGTGCCGCCGCGCTTGCGGGGCGTGCTCTCAGGCTTGCTGCAAGAGGGATACGCGGCCGGTTATTTGTTGGCTGCGGTCTGTTACTTCTTTGTTTTTCCGCGCTGGGGCTGGAGGCCAATGTTTTTTATTGGTGGACTACCAGCATTGCTCGCTATCTTCGTTCGTCTTCATGTAAAAGAGTCAGAAGTGTGGAAAAAAACCAGACATGAAAGCTGGGGGCAACTCGGTCGCGGGATCGCCTCACATTGGAAGTTATTTCTCTATTTGGTGCTCTTGATGATGATGATGAACTTCGTTTCCCATGGAACTCAGGATATGTATCCGACACTTCTCAAGCGACAGTGGGGTTTCAGCCCTCGGAAAGTGGCGGCAGTAACAGCTTTCTCAATGGTTGGCGCGATTGCCGGTGGAGTTCTTTTCGGACTGTTATCAGATCGTATCGGCCGTCGGCGCTCAATGATTGCGGCACTTATCTGCGCGTTAGCGGTTATTCCACTCTGGGCATTCTCGCCCTCATTGGCACTGCTGGTTGCTGGTGGGTTTCTGATGCAATTCATGGTTCAGGGAGCCTGGGGCGTCATACCTGCGCACCTGACCGAACTTTCCCCGGATTCGGTACGAGGTTTCCTCCCCGGATTCGCATATCAGTGCGGCGTGCTGCTGGCGGGTTCAGTCGCTTACATCGAAGCCCTGTTCGCACAACGGATGACTTACGCGACTGCAATGGCATTAACTGCGATAACAGTCTTTGCTGGAGCTATTATTGCCACTGCGTTAGGTCGAGAACAGCGCGGCATTCATTTTGGCGGCGGCGTATCAGATTTAACAACCGGGGTAAACGAACTTGTACCCGAATAGCAAGTCAGATCGCGATGATATGGTGGTAAAGGCTTTGTCATGGGCATTACGTGAACCTCGAAGCGTGACCGCGAAGCCGTGCACAAGTTTTTACACGCTCACGAAAACTCATTGGCTCCGCGAGTTGCGAGAGAAGTAAACAGCAAACTCCAAACCGGTCTAAAGACTCCACGCCCGAGATCGGTTTAGTGCGGTTGCCAGCACGTGCGGCGGTTTGATTTCAGAAATAAGATGGCAGGCTATTCAGGAACACCGCTGGTACAGAAACTCGGCTTCAAAGAAGGTTTTCGCGCCTGCTTGGTGAATCCGCCCAAAGGATTCCAAACGGAACTAAGCCCTTTGCCAAGCAACGTGAAGATCATTGTGGGACATTTGCCTAAAGCACTCGATCTCATCCTCTTATTCGCTGACTCGCAAAGACTCTTGAAGAGAGAGTTTCCAGGACTCGCGCTCAAACTCGCGGAAAATGGAATGCTATGGGTCGCATGGCCAAAGAAGGCCTCAGGTGTAGCAACAGATCTTTCTGAAAATGAGATTCGACAAATCGGACTTGAAGCAGGGCTGGTGGATGTAAAGGTATGCGCGGTGAATGAAATCTGGTCCGGACTCAAGTTTGTTTACCGTCTGAAGGATCGATCGTCGCGTTAAAAGTTTGCACGCAGCTATCGCTGTTGAACGATGAAGCGTGTTGTGTATCGCTTGTCCGACAATAGCGGGACATCAAACAACGTGCGAATCGACATTAACCCGACCCGACAGTTTCAATAATTAATTTTTTTCTACATCTTCACGGGCTCCAGCTTCGGTCTTCGTTCCGATTTGTCCCCGGCAACTACTAATAGTTGGACCACCTTCAGGCAGGCGGAAGGGATTGCGTGATACAGACGGCGAACGGTTTGTCGCCTTTGACGAAGGTAATGATTTTTCAAGAGAATTTGTAAACTGCAAACCACAGTGATCTATGCCAAAGCGAATAGTTTGATGATTAAGATCTTTCCTTATGCGATCATCTATCTTCTCGCAAGAGAGTTGTTTGCGTTTTCGAAAACAGTGATGCAGGATGTTACTAACGTGAAATGTAACCTGATAGAAAACATGGACCATCTTCGATCAAAAAAGGGGTTGCAAAAAAATTTGCGATCACTATAATGCGTCTCCCTCGCTGAAAGAGATTGTTTGCCCAGAGTGAAGCGTTGAAGTCGTTCCTGATATTTCGATTGCGTTGTAGGTTACTCGCTCTTATAAATTTTTGCATGACCCCGCTGGCCTGCTACGCGATTCCTAATCAGGTGTTAGTGAGCATCCTTCATTGAAGTGAAGAAGCTCAGGCAATCCAAGGCGACTCTGCCATTGCATTAGGGACCCGTCGCCAACAATCAACTCAACGCCAATCTGCGGACGGGGAGTTAATTCTCAAACCCGGACGATGGATCAGTGTTTCTTCCAGCGAAGATTCTATTTAAGTTAGAAGTTTGATTGGAGCGTGAAATGACTGAAGATTTTGATGTTACTGGAAAGAATTGTCCCATTTGTTGCCAACAACTGCCTTTATCTGAATTTGGCGTTTGTCGGGCGCGGAAAGATGGAAGAAATCTCTACTGCAAGACCTGCATCCGCAAGAAAGTGACTGAGAGTCGCCGAGCACTAAAGGAATATAGGTCTGCTCGGAAGCGATATGTCGGTCAGCCTGGTTCAGAGCCCGCGGGGATGTCTTTTCTCGACGGTTCCGCCCCTTCTTCGGCAAATTACCCGAGAATGTTGAGTAAGCTATCTCCTGTAGAGCGCGTAAGAGAAGCAATCAAAAAGGGCGCGCGCACTCAAAAGGAGATCGCTCAAGAAACCAGGCTGGGTAAGGACGAGATTGGAGACGCGATCGCGAATCTGCTGCTATGGACTCGGGAAATTAAGACCCAGGTAGTTGATAACATGCGGTTGTACTTCATCAACGAGGCTTCCGAAGCATTATTGTTTCATGAAGAAGCTTCTGATGTCCCCCAGCGTAAGAGAGACGTACCCAGTTCCTTTAGCGCGCTCCAGGGCTTAATGCCCGGAAGGAATCCTGAGGGCGAGGAACCGGAGAAGATTGGTGGCTGGGTGGCAGCCTAGATCCACCATCGAGATGGGAGCCTAAGATTTTAGAAGGCCTCCAGGACTTCTCGCCCGTGCTCTTCTGGTTTGACCTTTTCAAACACCTTTTTAATTTTTCCTTTTTCGTCGATAAGGAAAGTCATCCGTTTGACGCCCATGTAGCTGCGGCCCATGAATTTTTTCTCGCCATAAATCCCGTAAGCGTCTGCGATTGCATGATCCGTGTCGGCTAATAGCGTGAAAGGAAGTTTGTACTTGGCGGTAAACTTCTGGTGAGAAGCCTCACTATCCAGTGACACGCCCAGTACGTCGATACCTCGCTTCTTAAAGTCAGAGAATGCATCGCGAAATGAACATGCCTCTTTCGTGCATCCAGGCGTATCGTCTTTCGGGTAAAAATAAAGAACTACTTTCTGTCCGCGAAGATCCTTGAGGCGAACAGTTTCGCCTTTCGCGTTTTTGGCGGTGAAGTTAGGCGCGGTAGTTCCTTCTTTTAGCATTGTTCTTACTCCTATTCTGTCTGCGTGACCTTCTCAGTGATAATGGCCTCACATTTTAAACTGTCAGGATTTCACCCAGCAAGAACGAAGGCAATTCAGATGAAAAGCAAGACCAAAGCTGGCTTCTGGATGGTTAAGCAGGAACCGGAAACGTATTCGTGGGACGACTTCGTCCGCGATGGTGTCACCGACTGGAGTGGAGTTAGAAACTACCAGGCTCGAAACAACTTGCGGGAAATGAAGACAGGCGAGCGTGTCTTGTTTTATCATTCCGGAAAAGACAAAGCAGTCGTCGGCCTTGCGGAAGTCGTCAAAAGTGCCTACCCGGATCCAACGGCTGACGATGCGCAATGGGTCGCAGTTGACCTGAAGGCCGTCAAGCCGCTCGGGCACCCGGTTCCGTTGGCAGCGATTCGTTACGACAAGCGTTTGAGCCAACTGCCGTTGATTAGGCAATCACAACTTTCTGTCATGCCCCTGACGAAAGACGAATTTGATGTAATTGCTGCCTTGGGAGCCGGAAGAGGACGAAAAAAATAGGCGGCAAGAGATTTGAGGTGGAGGTCGAAAATGTTTAAACAAATCGATTACACAATGGTCGTTGTTTCCGACATGTCCCGGTCAGTTGAGTTTTATCGCGATAGACTGGGAATTCCTCTGAAGTTTCAGTCGCCCGATTGGACTGAGTTTCAAACGGGAACGACGACGTTGGCATTGCACGGCGGTGGGGTCAGGTCAACGACTCCTCCGGCGGGCGATCCCACAAAGCAAGCCGGCAGTTGCTCAATTGGCTTTAACGTCTCGGATGTCGACAAGACCTACAAAGAGTTAAAAGCCAAAGGGATCAACTTCGTTATGCCGCCTACGCAAAGAGAGGGTGAGGGGATCAAGCTGGCGGTTTGCGTGGATCCGGATGGCTTGCCCATCGCTTTCGCTCAGACGATTGCTCAAGGCGCAACAAGTTGAGTTTCAGCATCGCTTCCGAATTCCGACTCCGATTACGTGAGCTACGCAAAGTGCAGGCGTGTGTTGCAAAGCAGCGGGGGCGCCCCCTTCCCAACCTTGAGCTAAAGTCCCCTGAGCCTTAATGCATGCTGGAAAGGCTTTCAAGGCGAGCGAACGCAGCAAGTCCGCGAAACTCTCAGGTCGGGAAGGGGGCATGCCCCCGCTCTTTGTTTAGTTTCTAATTTTCTGGCTAACTAAACAGCGTAGGTTCGGCTTCGCTCTCTGCGGTCTCAGGTATGGCGGAGTCGATCAGTGCCGGGTACTTCTGAAACAACGGCGCAGGCGCCGGAACTAGTTGTTCCGTCAGCGTCGACTTGATCTCCAGTGCATTCACCACGGCCTGGCCGCGAAAGTGATTATTTGTAATTACATAAGACTCCTTCGTTTTCGCTGCAATCTCCTTGATCCTCGTAATCCAGGGCTCCAACTCATCCAGTGAATACAGATAGTTGTAGCGGTCGTCTCTGGGGGCCTTCTCCCTGAACCAATCCTGATAATTTCTTCCATGCAGCCGCACATAGCCCACTTGAGACGTCGTTAGGGCTGCGGGTTTTACCGATTTTGTGAATAGCGGTTGATCGATATTGCAGATTCCCACGCCCAACTCTTCAAGCCATTCGTAAATCCGGTGAGTGTTCCATGACAAGTGCCGAACTTCGAGGGCTAACGGGTATTCCCTAAATCGCTCCAGGAGTTTCATCAGGTAAACGCGCTCGTCGTCCGTGTTCTTAAACGACCACGGAAACTGAATCAGCACTGCGCCCAGCTTTCCCTCGCCAGCCAGCGCGTCAAATCCTTCGCGAACTGCCTTCTCCTCCGCTTCCGTGGCTTTACCCCGTTCATGCGTAAAGACTCGGTGCAGTTTTGCCGTGAACAGGAAATCGGTCGCCTCAGCGGTGCGTCTTGCCCACGAGTTAGCAGTGGACACCGTGAACGGACGGTAAAAACTACTGTTGATTTCGATCGTATCGAAGAATCTGGCCAGATATTCGAGCGGATCAAACTTCGCCCCTGACTTCCGCGGATACACGATCCCTTCCCAGTCCTTGTAAGACCATCCGGCGGGGCCGATTCTGATTTTTCCCTTGGACATTGCTGGAGCCGGGTTACTCCCTGGGTTCGGGCAGCTGGAAAAGACCGGGTATGCTCGCAACCACGGCTGCGGACAGTGGCTTGAGCTTAAGGTGTTTGGTAAGAAAAGTGATGCGGTCGCGCATGGCCTCTTCATTGAGCGCGTGCGGCGCCTCGTAAAGCTTGAACTGTTTCGGCTCGCTCACAACGGCCGCATACTCGCGCGCCCGCTCTGGCGTTATGAATTTCTCCTGCGTGGCGTATTGAAGAAAAACAACCGCCGGCGCTGCATGAGAAACATATTTGCCCTGATCGGTCCAGGCATACTTCAAAACAAACGCATCGAATTTTTCCGGGCCTACTTTCTGTCGATACTGCTGGTATTCCGGCGTCTTCATACTAACTTCATCCGACATGGTCGCGGCCATCAGTACAAACGCCTTAAACCGCCTCTCTACACCGCTCAGGATCGCCCCGATCACTGCGTTATAGCTGTGACCTACGTAGGCAATGCGCTTCGAGTCTACGTCCTTGCGCGCGAGCAACAGATCAACGCCGCGACGCATATCGACAACCTGCTGCACGAGGTCAAGCGGGTCTTGTTCATTCAGGGTTTCGTTGTTTACCACGTGGCCCGGGCGCGCGATGGGCCCGTCGGTTAATAGTGACACCACGCCCGCCTGAGCTAACGCCACCGCTTCATCGAGAAACTCCTTCCGGTTGCGCATTGGTGAGTTTCCCCAGTACCAGTGTCCCCAAACTACGGCAGCGAATGGTCCCTTCCCTTTCGGCACCACGAGATATGCGGGTACAACTCCGCCTTTCGGACTCAAATAGGTAATGTCATGGACGCTAACGTTTCCGCGTCGCTCCACGCCGATTTCTTTGGTCCCATGCGGTGCAGTTTTGTCGTAATCAAAGTGACGAATCAACTCCGCGTCCTGCGCAAGTAGAGAAGACGGGTTACCTAAGAGAATTCCCGATAGCAAGATGAACCGGATAAGACACGCTGTTGCTCGCATTTTGGTTCTCCTCAATTTCATTGCGCTACTGCAGTTTGTCGAAATTGACAATATCATAGCGCGAGTGCGAGTCTGAGTGCCTTCAAACTTGGGTAATGGGTCACTTTGAATATGGTGGAAGCGCACCGAACATTCAGCCGCGG
>JALYXE010000059.1 GCA_030947265.1 Acidobacteriota bacterium | reverse complement strand
CCTGACAAGAAGAATATCCAAAAGAATGAAAAGGTTGAGAAGGTTGATAAGAACCAGAAGAACTTTACCGCGGAACAGATTGCCGAATCAGCCATCTACATTTACGGCAGTCGTCCGCTGTTGGCGCAGATACGTCGGAATGGCGTGGAGCGTGGTCGCGTTTGCAAACCGACTTGTGATTTACCCGGAAAGACCGAAGAAGCAACCTTTGAGCGGCGTTTTGTTCGCGGCGACAGTCAGGACAAGGACAAAGTCCGCCTCGATCAAAAAATGCCCACGCTTGAGTACTCTCTGATTTACGGCAGTGGACGTTTGTGGGGCATCATTAATGGTGCCGCTTTTACCCCAAGGCAAGATGCGGCCAACACTTTCCTTTCACAACATCGCCATAGCATCGATACGTTATTGAGGTACAAAGAAAACGGTTCTACCCTCATTCTGGTGGGCAAGGAAAAGCTGAAAGGGATCGACCTTTACGTCCTGGACGTAGCGGACAAAGATAAGCAGACCACCCGTTATTACATAAGCGTGAAGACGCTTCATGTACTCTGGCTCGAATACGATGAACCCCCGGGCGCAGGCTTCGCGCCAGTGAAATATTCGCGAAAATTCCTCGACTACCGGTACGCCCAAGGAACACTCGTCCCATACAGAAACTTATTGCTCGAAGAGGGCAAGCAAACGCAGGAAACACGGATTCTCACAGTCACTTACGGCATTAAGCTTGATGATTCGCTCTTCAAGAGTCCCGAGGCATAGCGCCCTTTGATGTTCCCAGAAACACTCCGTTCAGAAGGCGACACTTGTGCTTGCCACGAGTTCGGTTCCGTTTAGACGCGCCACTTATGCGCCATAATCGCGTTGCAATAAGGCCCAACTCTAAACGCCACACAAGTTAAGTCCCACTTCCAAAGAAATGGTTTGATCCACTCTTCGGAACCTAATGTCGCCTCGAGCGTGTACAACTGCGGGCGGTCTTCCATCGGGGTATAATCGGGTCCGGAGTCGCCTCGTATAAAGTTGTCAGGGAGCTGCGGAACGAAAATCTAAATACAGTAAGGAAACTCGTCAGCGCGTGTGAGAGCCTACCTGCCCTGATGGACACACTTAGCACGATTGAAGATCTCACTTTCTCCGCGGCGTTGCGGCATGACGTGGTTGCGGATACAACTTCGGATCACGCGCTATTGGAAGCAACGCGGATCGGCGACGAAGATGCTTTTGCCGAGCTTGTGAGCCGTTATCGTAACCAGATTACGAGCTTCATTTATCGGATGACCAACGATTACGACGGTGCGGTTGATCTAGCGCAGGAAACTTTTGTGAGGGTATACCGGGCAGCCGAGCGATATCAGACGAACTATGCGTTTTCGACTTATATATACCGGATCGCCACTAATCTGGCGATTAGTGAATTGCGTAAACGAAAACGTCGCAGGCTCGTCTCGTTGACCGGATTTTTTCAAGGTAAAGAGGGCGGTGAACCTCAGGAGTTTAATCCCGCTGATAACAGGCCACTGCCAGACACGGAGTTGGTGGATTCCGAACGTCGCCTTGCCGTACAGCGTGCGATAAGTACGCTGCCAGAAAAGTATCGGGCGCCTCTTATTCTTCGGGATGTTGAGGGCAGAAGTTATGAAGAAATCTCGCGCATTCTGCAAACCAGCGAAGGGACAGTGAAATCTCGTATTAGCCGGGCGCGCGGCTTTTTGCGTGAGAAGATGAGAGCTTACATCTAAGGACTACTATGAAAAGCATGAACTGCCGAAGCGTACGCCGCGAAATCGATGAAGCCAAGCCGGGCAACTTGCTCAGTTCGATTGCGAACCATCACATAGAGAATTGCTTTGAGTGTGAAACTTTTGCCGATGAACATTTGAAGTTGCAAGAAATTATTTCGAGCCTCGGCACCGTTGCAGCACCTGAAGACTTTGAGTTTCGCCTGCGAGCCCGGCTAGCCGGTGAAAAGCGTGGCCCGGCTCAGCCATTCGCGCTGCGAAACCACTCCTTCGGTTTTCGTTTTGCAGCTTTTGCAACAACGGTACTGTTGATTGGATCGGCCCTTCTTTTTGTGAGCTTGAGATCTCCGTCCGATAGCCCCCGGGTACTGAATCAGCCGATACGCGATACGAACAAGACCAACCTAACTGAAGACAATAAACAGAGCGCCGGACAGCAAAATGCTCCGCCACTTTTGCCGTCTCGCGCTTCTGCCGCGCAGGCATCTCAGACAGTGCCAGAGGTAAAGTTTAGTGCAATCGAGCGGCATGGCGGCGCGTTGAGGGGACAATCGAAACTGGCGACAGTCGCGTCGACACGCGAGACCGCCGCACTCAAAACCCGGGATTTGAGCAGCACGTCGGCGGCCGTGGTAAAACGCTCCGATCAGCTTGCTGAGGCATACCCAACTCGCGCGTTTCTCATCCAAGCGCCCTATCAGTCGCTAAAAGTTTCTCTGGATGATGGGCGCGGGAGTTCACGGACGATTTCGCTGCCAAGCGTTAGCTTCGGATCTCAGCGGGTCCTGGCGAAAGGCCCGTCTCCTTTGTTGGAGTCACCCAGAGGTAGTTGGTAAGTGCTGATAATGGAATCGCGTATTAGAGGGTATTGAGTAAGCAATGCGAATAAGAGACACACTTTGTTTTTTGATGGTTGTAATCGTCGCGGGGTTTTCGTGTTCCCGGACAGCGGCACAGACACCACCTCCGGCGCCGGAACCACGTCCCGAGTCCCGTCGGACTAACGCCGCTCCGCGTTCCGATGCTGTCATCGTGGAGAATGGAGCAGTTGTACCGCAAATTGTGACGATTCTGCATCGCCTCAACGGTCTCAAGGTTTTTCGATTACTCATTCGATCTAACGAGCAACTGGGAGCCATCGCCAACCTTGATGAGGCCTTTCAGTTTACCGCCGGCGTCCACACTAACGTTATAGCCGGACTTGCCCTGGATGATGGCCGCACCATCGCTGCATGGCTACCCGAAGCTGAAGCTGAAATGCCTCCGCCGGGAATTCCTTTCGCGCCTAAATTGCCTACTCCTCCCGAAGCGTCTCCAGCCAGTGCTGGTCCTTCTGCAAAAACAGCGCCCATGCCGGTTGGCCCACAGGTAACTATTTCCGGTTTTCCTGCGGTACCTTTTGCGGGAAATCTTCTTGAGCCGGCCGATCTCAAGATTATCCTGCGCGACGGCAAGAAACTTTTAGGACGGTACATTGGACTCGATGGGCCAACGGGTCTTTCAGTGATCCTGTTGACCGGCGACGGTCTTCCCCAAACCGTCGATTCCAAAGAAGAGACCATTGGCGTGGGCCAACGGATTCGTCTCATCGGCCCCGAGCCTGCTTCACACTCTGAATCTAACGCGCGAAGTCCAATCTACGTTCGCATGGGGGAAACCGAAACGTGGGTCGTCAACGTGAGGCGCTCGCCATCGGGAGGAATTGCGCGCGTGAAGATCAAGTCGCCGAAATTGTCGCCGGCGAATATCGGTGCCATTGCGGTTAATGACTCAGGTGAGACACTGGGAATCGTTGACGCAGTGGAGAATGCTGAAGCGACAATAGTGCCGCTGGCTTTGGTCCGCAGTGCCGCAAAACGCGTAATCGAGCGACAAGCGAGCGTTCCGAGACCCTGGCTCGGAATTCGGGGCGAGCCTATTCGTGCTGTTTCGCTCGAACGAATCCTGCGCGGTGGCTGGCAGCTTGATCGCGCCCGCGCGCTGGCCGAGAAGCGCCAGGGAATTCTCCTAACGTCCATTGCTCCAGAGAGTCCCGCAGCGTTCGCTCATCTAAAGCCCGGCGATGTGATCTTACGCGTTAATAACGGCGAGGTGCGAAACGCCGATGAC
>JALYXE010000620.1 GCA_030947265.1 Acidobacteriota bacterium | reverse complement strand
GTCTCAGCGGCCGCGTGACCAAGAACGACATTCTTAGTTTTATTGAGTCGGGAACTCCTGCCGCGGCACCCACGCGAACGGCCTTGCCAACCGACCGGCCAGTGACTGGTTCCGCAATTCAGGAAGCTCCCGTGCCTACCTCCGTGAAGCCGGGTGAGGGCGATCGCGTTGAGCAGATGACCGTGATGCGCAAGAAGATTGCGGAACATATGGTGCAATCGCGCCGCACGTCAGCGCATGTCACCACTGTTTACGAAATTGACATGACGCGAATTGCCAAACTGCGTGAGCAACATAAAGACTCTTTCGCGGAACGGACAGGCACGAAGCTTACCTATATGCCGTTCATCTTCCAGGCAGTTAATAACGCCTTACGTAAATTCCCCATTTTCAACGGCCAGGTAAGTGGAGATCAGATCATTTATAAACGCGACATAAATCTGGGAATGGCAGTCGCTCTGGATTGGGGCTTGATTGTTCCGGTAGTCAAACGAGCCGACGATCTCTCCATATCCGGATTGGCAAGAGCGGCGAACGATCTGGCCGAGCGCGCCCGCACCAAACAATTAAAACCTGACGAGGTGGGTGGTGGAACTTTTACCATCACGAATCCGGGCGTTTTCGGAGGGTTATTTGGCACTCCCATCATCAATCAGCCGCAACTCGCCATTCTCGGCGTGGGTAAGATTGAGAAGCGCGCGAAAGTGTTAACCACTCCGGACGGAGAGGATTACATCGCAATCCGTTGGATGGCTTATTTCGCACTCAGCTTTGATCATCGCGTGATTGATGGTGCAGACGCCGAACGCTTCCTGGCCTTTGTGAAAGAACAGTTGGAAACGGGAGAATTTTCGCTTTAGGTGTTTTCTAACTTCAGAGCTTCGCTTTTTGATAGCTCGGCGTAACCGGTAGCTTGGTGTCACGCTGTAAATTGGTCTCGAACTCGCCGTTGTTGCGATCGAGTGGCATTTAGATGATGAATTGCAGAAACAGCTTGACTTAACTTCGTCCTGGAGCTAAGAACTCTCGTCATCCAAAAAGGCGGACAACTAATGCCAGAAAATGTTCGTCAGAACTTAACGGCCCCGGCTTGCTATTGATGTGAGCAGCCCACTTTCAAAGATTAAAGGAGAGAGTTTATGGCAATCCCGAAAGTTAGAATGTTTTCCTCCCTCATGCTTGCAGTTTGCCTTCTAGGCTTTTCAGCTGCCAGCGCTTTAGCGCAAAAGACATCTGCGCCAGGTTCGCGCTCAGTCGCCAGCGGCGAAAAGATGAAGATCAGAGGTGTCGTCACCAGGCGCGACTCCGATACGTTTACTATTCGCGACAATAATGGCGTGGATACTGTCGTCCGGCTTGATGACCGAACCAGCGTGAAGACTAAGGGTGGTTTTCTGCGCGGCGGCTCAAACTATGCGCAAACTCAAATCCTGAGAGGCCTCAACGTGGAAGTTGAAGGCCGTGGCAATAACTCCGGCGAACTGTTGGCTGAAAAGGTAAGATTCAACGAATCAGACCTACGTGTAGCGCGAGCCGTTGAATCGCGCGCAGCCCCGCTTGAGGATCGCGCCTCAAACACCGAAACGAAGCTGAGCCAGGTTGAGCAGAATGCGCAGCGTCTCTCCGGACAGTTAGATGAGCTCTCCGCTGTGGCCAATACCGCAAAAGGCGGCGCCAGGGCCGCGCAGGAAACTGCGGATTCGGCAGTGGCAGGAGTGAACGCTACCAACGAGCGCATCTCGGCGCTTGATGATTACGTACCGCAAACAGTACTGGCGGTTAATTTCAGGGTGGGAAGCGCTGTCTTATCCCCTGACTCGAAAGCCAAACTAGATGACGTGGCTACCAAGGCATTGAATGCCAAGGGTTATGTGCTCGAGGTTTCGGGCTTTGCCGATGCGACGGGCAGTGTTGAGAGAAATCGTGCTTTAAGCCAGCGTCGGGCTGATGCGGTCATTCGGTACCTGGTCGAAAACCACAGTATCCCACTGCGGCGCATTGTCACGCCTTACGGGTATGGTGAGTCGCACCCGGTAGGCGAGAATAATTCGCGCACCGGTCGCGCACAGAATCGGCGCGTTGAGGTGAAGCTTCTGGTCAACAAGGGGCTGATGCAACAGGCTCCAACCATGACCAGCTCCGGCTCGAGTGGGAGTCAATAACTTAAGCCCAGGGAAACTTTGCCCATGTGTGCAACCAAATGCGACGCTGGGCAGCTATGCCATGAATCATGCCCTCGGAGAAGTTGTTAAGAAAAGATATTAAGGCCAGCAACCCTGGCGGCGTGAAGGATGGCTTATGAACTACGGGATTAGGGGAAAACAATCTGGGCCAGCGCTGCTTTTTGCCGTGCTGGCTCTTTTTTGCTGCGCGTGGTCGGCGCCGAGCCAGACCATTCGCGATTTTCCACCACCACCACCTGCGCCCACTCCCAAGCCAACACCTACTCCCGCTCCACCGAAAGATGAAGATTTCGATGTCATTCGAGTCAACTCAAACCTTGTCATGGTTCCGGTATCGGTAGTCGATGCAAATGGCCAGCCAGTTCATGGTCTGCAAGTTACGGATTTTCTCATCGAAGAAGAGGGGAGAGCCCAGCAGATTGTCGAGATTGGCAATCCCGAGCAGGTACCATTGGACATCGCCATTCTCTTTGACGTCTCAAGCAGTGTTAGTCAGAAGGGTTTCTTCTCCTTTCAACAGCAAGCCGCAGCGAGCTTTTTGAAGCAGGTGCTGAAGCCCATTGATCGCGCCGCGGTATTCACAATTACCGATCAGCCGAAGCTCGTCTCGCCACTAGCATCGGCACAAACTGCCGCTGCCAGATTGGTCACCATTCCCGCCGCGAGCTCTCCCGTTCCAACAGCGTTTTACGACACGGTTATAGCCGCAGCAAAATACCTTGTCGATAAGTCTTCTGAACACCACCGTCGTGTAATTTTGGTCATTTCCGACGGCGACGACAACTACAGCAACCTTGTCAAAGACTTGACTGTTGCCGAAGCACGCGCAAGTCAGAGAGGAGAGGTCACGCCGGCGTTGGCGCATCAGAACCTGGTGGAACGCCGTCGGCGGGCCGTCGTCGAGGTGCAGCGAGCGGTGCAGCAGGCAGACGCCGCGTTTTACTCGATTAATCCCGGCGGACCTTCGATA
>JALYXE010000603.1 GCA_030947265.1 Acidobacteriota bacterium | reverse complement strand
TAGTTTTAATGAGCTATGTGAAAAAAAATATGAAAAACCTGGTGGGTTCGATTGTTGGCGTGATCGTGGTTACCGCGATCGCAAGCTGGCAGTTTTACCAATTCGTTACATTTAAGAATTTAGGTGGTGCCGCGGACTCTCAGGGGATAAGCCACCTCTGGTGGGCTATTGCTATGACTATTTTTGCATGCGGTGCTGCGTTCCTGGTGTTTTCAGTTTTCCTGCGCCACGACGTTGAAGACGAATTACATATCACTTCGGCGCCGCGTATTACCCAGAGCTGAGTTTGCAAAGGATCTCATGCCACTTTTGAATAATTTATTTGCGATGCAGCGTGCCAATGGCGACTGGTTTGCCCTGGACGACCACGGACGTTTCCGAGTTCCTGTATTTCACACTGTTGATGCGGCGATGGTAGCGCGTTCGCGCGACACTGGCATGGAATGTTTCAAACCCGTAGTGCTTGATGAGGTGGCGTTCAAGAATCTTACAACGACGGACGAAGGCAAAGCCTGCTACTGGCTCGTCGAGAATCCTTCAATAAAACTGAGCCGGGGTCGTCCGCTGGACCATCAGCAACTGGCGCGGTTTATGCACGAAGTCAAAGGCAAAACGGCGAAGAGCGAGGTTATCCCATGATCTCTTCTTGCGATCATTGTGGAAGGATATTGCCGTTGTGGAAGATACGTTGCCCAAGCTGCAAAAAGTCGGCGATGAATTGGCTACACATTGCAGCCATTGTAATCCTGGGAGTACCCGCACTGTTTATCCTGGGGAAAGTTTTATAGGCAAATTAAATGAAACATGCTGTTAAAGGATCGATTGGGTTAACAATCACGGAAAGTCGGGAGAAACAAACCCTGATGGCTAGTACTCAAAAACAAAACGGCAACGGCCTAAGCGGAGCAGCAAGCGAGGGAACGTGGCCGGGAATAGATTCCCGCTTCCGGCTTATCATCGTTGCCGGATTGAGAACTAAACAACTTCTGCACGGCTCGAAACCGCGCATCGAAGTTGACAAGAAAAGGCGCAGAAATACAAGCATTGCGCTCGAAGAAGTGAAAAGAGGGCTGGTCCCTTTCACCAAGGTTGATAGGCCCGAAGCCCACACCCATGCTGAACTTGAATTGAATTATGGAAATGGAGCCGCGGCCTCTCAAAAGGACAAACGACAGACGGCCAGGCCGTAATTGGATTCTTGGCAATCATAAGGTTCCGTCTATGGGTAAATTATTATGGCGACAATGAACGGACTGCGAGTCTACATCAAACCAACGAGTCCGAGCGTAACCACAGGTCCCGATGCCTTCTACACCCGGCGCGGCAATGGGCCGACTTATCGTTGGATGTATGAAGAGAAGCTCGCCCACTGGCGGGTCTCGCGAATGCACACGTCTGACTTTAATTCCCACGAACTCTGCATGGCCAGTTGGAAATCAGTACCTGAGAAGCTGCAAGTCCAGCTCGGCGAACACTACATCGAATAAGCACGCGGGTAGAAAGATCGAGTTTTGCAGAGGCGCATCATTGCGCCACTCGGTTCAGTGTGAAACTCCCAGGCGAACTATCCCTAACATCTTCAGAATCCTCAACGCGACACCAGTAACTTGTAGTATCCAGTAATTCCGTTAAGGACATATTGGACGGCTAGTGCCGCCAGCACGATGCCCATAACACGTGTGGCTATGTGTACTCCGCCCTCGCCCAGTCGCGCGATCAAACGCGCACCGAGGTACAAAGATACGTACGCGACGAGAAATACCAGTGCGATTGCAATGGCCACGGATGCCAGCCTTCGCGGATCACCGGGGGGTTTGACTCTGCACGGATTGCAGTTATAACTAGCAAGCACGAAATGTCGGCTCCCACGAAATCATCCCTTACAACAGCCAAATCCAATGACCGCCGCAGAGCATTCTCGGCGCTTCGCCACCGTGATTTCCGTTTGCTCTGGATGGGACAGATTGTTTCCGTCACGGGATCGCAAATGCAACTGGTCGCGATCAACTGGCACGTTTATCTGCTGACCAGGTCTCCATTCGCGCTGGGAATGGTCGGACTTTTTCGCGGTGCTCCCATCATTTTGTGTTCTCTGATCGGTGGCGTGGTTGCGGATGCCATGGATAGGAAGCGGCTTATGGTCGTGACGCAGTCGGTAATGATCGCCAGCGCGACGGCGCTCACGTTCGTCACGCTAGCGGGATCAAAAAGTGTCTGGCCTATTTATGTATTGACGGGAATTGCTTCCGGAGCAACCGCTTTCGATATTCCAGCCCGGCAAGCGCTTATGCCGACGCTTGTTCCAACAAAGGATTTCCCCAACGCCGTCAGTCTGGGCCTGATAGTTTTTAATGTGGCCATGATTGCCGGGCCTGCGGTTGCAGGTTTTCTTCTCGCAAGCCATGGTCCCGCCGTTGTTTACGGCATAAACGCCATATCGTTTGTGGCCGTTATTGCCGCTTTGGTGTCAATGCATACGAGCGGCCGACTGAGCGACAAGAGTGAACAGATCAACCGCGTGAGCTATGCCGCTCTAAAGGAGGGCTTGGCTTTCGTGTGGCAGACGCCAATCATTGTGCAAACGATGACGCTTGATTTTGTCGCCACGTTTTTTGCCTCGGCGACGGCCTTGTTGCCTATCTTTGCAGAAGAGATTTTGCACGTTGGAGCTCGAGGACTGGGACTATTGGCCGCCGCCCCGGCTGTTGGTTCCGTGGTAACGGCTCTGATAATCGCGCGCGCGGGCGGCTTCAAAAAACAGGGCAAAATCCTTATCGGCTCCATAGCCGTCTTTGGTCTTGCCACTGCAGGGTTTGGCATTTCTCGAGCCTTCTGGTTTTCTCTAGCGATGCTGGCGATTACTGGTGCGGCCGATACTGTCAGCACAGTCCTAAGGCAGACTATTCGGCAACTGGCGACGCCAAATCAACTGCGCGGCCGCATGACGTCTATCAACATGGTCTTCTTCATGGGTGGCCCGCAACTGGGGGAGGTTGAAGCAGGTTTTGTCGCAGCTCTGATCGGCGCTCCTTTATCGGT
>JALYXE010000599.1 GCA_030947265.1 Acidobacteriota bacterium | reverse complement strand
GTTATCACGGTCACTACTTTATATAGCACGACGTGCAAACGACCGGCCGCGACTTCGAGGTCGAGCGGTGTTCGCACCCAATGCTTCATTGCGCCGGCTTTCGGATCACGGTTTTCCCAGTCTTCGCGCCAGATAGCCAGGGTTGTGCGCGCGCCTTCTTCTGAAAGGAATAACGCCGCTTCGGCAGCACTGTTGCCGCCCCCAATCACAAGTGCATCTTTGCGAATGTATGCATAAGGTTCGACAAAAAGGTGATGGACCTTGGGCAAGTCTTCACCCGGGATGTTTAGCCGGCGTGGATGGGCCATCGCTCCGATGGCAAATAGAATACGCGCGGAGTGGTACTCAGCCTTAGTAGTGCGAATCAAAAACCCTTCCACGAGTTTCTCAACATCAACAACCTCTTCGCCGCCATTGAACTTCAGATCGTTATCGAGCACGAAATGAATGTAGTGAGACAGCAGTTCTTCGCGCGTTGGTTTTTCGCGACAGGGCTTTAGTGCTCCTTCAAACATTTCCAGCTCGTTTGGCGTTGAAAAGAGCGTGCGACCCACGGGATATTGGCGAATTGTGTCCGCGATCGTCCCTTTTTCGATGACCAGATAATTCAAGCCCTCTTGCGCCGCCGCATAGGCTGCAGAAAGTCCTGCGGGGCCAGCGCCGATGATCACGAGATCGAGAGGTTCAGTCATCAGATTAACCCTACAGTCCAATGTCCAATGTCCAATGTCCAACGTCCAATGAGACGGTCCAATGTCCAAGGCCCAGGGGCCCAATGTTCAACGTCCGGATCGCAGCTTCGCTGCCCGTCATGGTTAGTTTCGTTTCCTGACATTGGACGTTGGACGTTGGACGTTGGACTCTCTCAAAAGCTAACTTCGCCCTCCGCAACAACAACTGACGGTCCGCCGACACGTACTTCGTCAACATCTCCGAGTATGCCTTTGACTTCTATGTTGATCCTGCTGGAACGTTTCATGAAATCGCCCTGTTCAATCACGAATCGAAGTCTTCCGTCGTTCGCCTCGACTTTAGCCGCCCCGTGATGGACCAGGTACGCTCCCAAAGCACCGGCAGCGCTTCCCGTTGCCGGGTCCTCTGAAATATTATCGGCCGGCGCAAACAAGCGTGCGTGCGCGCGTGCCTCACCAATCTCAATCGTTTCACGGGTAAATGGGTAGCAGCCAGTTGAACGCGCGCGTTCATAGACTTCGGTAAGTAACGCCGCATTAACTCGACATTTGCGCAGGTCCGCAAGCGACCGAACCGGCACAGCAAGAAACGGCAAGCCGGTAGAGATAACCTGAATAGGGAGGGACTCGTCGAGTTCTTCTCTTGCCAAACCCAGTGCGCGCGCGATTTCCGCCTGCTCCTGCCAGTCGTCAATCTCGCCTTTGATCTCAAACTTTCCCTGCGTCATCACCACTTGCATCGGCACGCCTTCTTTGAACTCGATATCGACAGGCAGAATCCCAATTCCTATTTCATGATAGATGCGCGTCCATCCATTTCCGCCTTCGGGGAGAGGCACGATACCTTCGCGCGCCAAAGCGTTCCACGAACCGACAATCGGGTGCCCGGCAAAAGGAATCTCACGAGCGGGAGTGAAAATACGCAGACGGCGCAGCACAGATGGTTGTTGATGATCCTTCTTCGCCGAGGTGGTCGCAGTACCTCCGTCATGCTTAGTGGCCTGGTCATCTCCGCTGCCGGCTGACGACTCGTCTATGGGCGTGAGTACAAAGACGGTTTCGGAAAGATTCATCTCACGCGCAATCTTTAACATCTGGTCGTCGGCGAGTCCATCTGCTTCGGGGAACACCGCCAGCGGATTACCGGCAAAAGGTTCCCGCGTGAACACGTCGAGTTGAATGAACCTATATTTGCTCATCTCTTAGGCGTCGCCCATTGATGTTGAATGACCCCGGAACCCAAAGTTCTCATTCAATTGGCGGTAACATTAGCGCACACATAGGCCCAAAACAGCTTGCAAAGAATCTTGCAAAAGTCTTGACAACTCGGCGACGCTTAGACTATTGTCCGCGCGATCACAATGTTTTTGGGGCTTCAACGCGCGCTTCACTAGGGCGCTGACTCTTGAATCACTTCCATCGCCTCGCACCTCGTTATTTGCGATGGCTAACCAATAGTTTTGGACAGTGCAGAGTCCTCGGCAGCCAGGAAGCCTGAGAC
>JALYXE010000596.1 GCA_030947265.1 Acidobacteriota bacterium | reverse complement strand
TGAGCCCGCTGATTGAGGCCCCGACCGTTACCACCGAAGCGACGCCAATGATGATTCCTATCAACGTCAGAAAAGCGCGCAACTTGTGCGCGAATATCGACTGGAGCGCAATTCTCAGGGCGTCGGTGTAAAAGGAAAAGAAGGTTTTCATTGTCGTTACTGGTAGAAATGGAGCACTGCCTGGCGCGCAACAGTCTGTACGACGCTCTTGCCGGGAAAGTTTATGGAGTTTGCTTAGATGCCGAAAAGGACCGCGGTGTTCCCTGATTGCGGCTTCATCTGAATGAACGATGACGCTCGATATTTATTAACAATCAAGTTTCGATTTTAGTCATTCGACCTCCCAGGGAATCGCCCAAGCCCCTAAAGCTTTGACGATCACGGTTAGATATTCACGTCAGTTCAGCCGTGGGCTCCGGGGATGGTTTCAGCGAGAACCTTTCTGCCCATCGTATACGTCCGGTGATCTGCATCGCTACGAAGAGAGTGGCAACGGACCCGATCGTGATTGCGAGTCCGGTAAAACCTTTGAGGAAGAACGCGTAGGAGAACATCACCAGGTAAACAAACTGCGCCAGCGCCGCCTCGCGACTTGCGAAGTGGAGGCCGACGACGAGCCGCAAATAACTTACGACCAGAAAGACGGACACAGCCGCAGAGATGGCAAATGCCACATGAATAGAAACGTGATCCACAAGATAAGCGAGGAGAAGATGGAAAGAGAAAAACGCTGCTGCGAGAAAGAAGTAGTTCATCGGATGAAGTTCGATGCCGCGCATCGTAGTAATGATCAGCATGAGAAAGAAGAAAAAGAAAAGCGAGACGGGCGCGAAGAAGCTTATTCTGCCGGCTAGCGGTCCGGGCTGAAGTTTTTCAGGCATTACCATGGCGATCTGATATCCCGACACCAGGTTCTTATAAGCCCACGTCATATCCCAACCATTCCCTGTCTCGTGTTTCTCGGAAGGAGAGAGAGTATTGTCCGGGAAATCAATCTCCTTAAAATTCGTCTTCATCTTGAGAGTAAAGTCTCGAACCTGGGCCACGTCGTTACTGCCGAAGCTATAGCGCCACTCATTGAGACCTTGAGAGCGATAGCCGACCACAAGTTGAGCGACATGTCCCGCAGCGACCTTGAATGAACCGATGGCTGCATTCGCTTGATTGCTAATTGCCGCCGGCACGCCGTCAACAGTAAATGTCAGATCATCGTAGATTGCCTTGGAAGTTGGATAAGTCAACATGAAGTTAACGATCTCTTCTTTGTCGCTGGTATTGCGAAAACCGTAAATGCCCGCAAATGCAACTTTGTATGTGCTATACCAGAGCAGACCTTTCTGACGATGCTCGAGATCGAGTGCCACATCGATGCCGCTGCTCTCCAGAGGCAGCGGAGTGGTAACTTCCTCCTGAATCGTCTTAACAATCTTCTTGCCATTTTCGGTGCTCTCTTCCTTCCTCGGCACCATGTGGGTAAACGACGCCGTTGGTGGAGCCTGGTTTTGTGGCGCACCCCAGGTAGAAGCCACACGATTCTCAGCGATGGCGTCCAACGAATAGGTGCGCGAGAAGATCGTGCCGCCAAGGATGGCCCACGCCACGGATGTGCAAAGAAATATAAAGGCAATGGCAATGATTCGCTTCGTCATACAATGCTCCTCAAAAGGTCAGAATAATCTTTCTCTGAATGGCATTCCGCATTAACCACATCTGAATAAAGCTTCGACGGGTTGAGAAATTCATTCTTAGACGTGGGAAAGCGTGGGGGCAATGTGGCGATCCACAACGGGCGTATGTGAATTGCTACATCGCCAATGATGACTACGTCATAGTGTTGCATCGGTTTGAAGGAACTAGATTTGGAATGCAGTCTTCTTATGAAGGGGACTATTCTCGTGTCCAACCACAAAATGCGTGACCAAATCACCTTCACGAATCAGGAGGGTGGGATTTCTGATGTCGGCCGGCAAATCGAAAACCAGGGTGGTAGTGTAACTCTCTCCTGGCCTAAGTGGATTTGTTAAGGGCGTGCCAGCGGCCTGAGAACGTTCCAGTGCGCCCTGGCCTTCTGGTAAAGGAAAATATTTCTTACCGCTCTCGTCGATGACTGCCACAATGCGAGAATTCGGATACAGCAATCCGTTCCCCCGATTTAAGCTCGTTGTCGTTTCGTCGAAGCGCGTTTTGAGGGTTACCGCTCGAAACATCCCCGTAGCGGTGATCTGATCAGGAGCGTTCCCCAAGGTTTTGGTTTGGCGCACGTCGGTGATTGAGTAGGCGAGGTGGCAATCGATTTCGCAAAAGTGCTTTTCCTGCCCACGCGCCAGCACCTTCTCTGTGCTGGCAAAAGAAAACCCCAGCATGATGACAAAATAGATGCCAAAAATTATCGTAATACACACGAG
>JALYXE010000558.1 GCA_030947265.1 Acidobacteriota bacterium | reverse complement strand
CGCCAGCACTCGTCGAGGTGAGAAACTGCAAGCGGGCGTATGTCATACCGCAGGCCGATCGTCGCGGGCACAGTCAGCTCGGGTTCGATAGGATAGTCGTCCGATGGTTGTGACCACCAGCGGGAGCGAATTTTCTTTAGTACGGCCATTGGATCAATCAATCAATTCTGATTCTCTGGGTGACTTTAGTTTATCATCATCGTTTTAAGGATCACTAGATCACCAGCATACAATCTCCGTAACTATAGAACCGAAAGTGTGCCGCGACTGCATAACGATACGCCTCGAGCGTGAAATCACGGCCCCCGAAGGCGCAAACCAGCAAGAGCAACGATGAGCGGGGTAGATGGAAGTTAGTTAACAGGGCGTCGGTTACACGAAACTTAAAACCCGGCGTAATAGTTAAGTCTGTCTCGCGCTCGCTCGACTCAATCCTTCCCTCAGCGTTTACAGCCGATTCGAGCGCGCGCGAGGTGGTCGTACCGATGGCGATGATTCGTCCGCCCTGCGCACGACTCTCGTTAATTACGTGCGCCGCTTCCTCGCTAATCTGGAAAGATTCAGCGCCGACGCGGTGCTGCTCGATCTCCTGCACTCGCACCGGCTCGAAGGTCCCATAGCCGACATGCAATGTGATTTCGACGAATCGGGCTTGGCGAGCCAGTAATGCTTCGATAACTTGCGGGGTAAAATGAAGTCCGGCCGTAGGGGCGGCAATAGCACCCTTTTTTCTGGCGAATACTGTTTGATAGCGCTCCTTATCCTCAGCCGACGTTCCTGAGGCGCGCTTGATATAGGGTGGAAGAGGTGTCTGTCCCAACTCATTTATTAAAGCATCCAGCGGCACATTGCCTTCAAATTTGAGTTGTCGGAATCTTTTATCGGAAGGTTCCAGCACCTCAGCCCGCAGGGTGGAATTGCCGAAGTGAAGACGCGCACCCTTCTTCAACCTGTGCGCCGGCCGAACAAGAGCTTGCCACGTTGATGGTTCAAGCTCGCGAATGAGCAACACTTCCACGCGACCACCGGAAGGTTCGCGCTGCCCAATGAGTCGAGCGGGAAAAACTCGCGTATTGTTGATAACAATTACGTCGCCCGGGCCTACATATTCCGAAAAAAGTTCAAACCTGGAATCTTTCCAGGTTTGCTCTGCGCGATTTAGCACTAGCATTCGCGAGGCGTCGCGGCGCTCGAGAGGCTGTTGCGCAATTAAACTTTCAGGAAGCTCATAATCGAAATTCGATAGATGCATTTTTCGATAGATGCATTTACGGAGAGGAGGGTAATTGCGACGGAGTGGGATAGTGGGGGTGCTCACGATGAAATACGGCAGTAAGCTGGGCGCCAAACAAAAGAATCAGGCTGGACACATAGCTCCATGTCAAAACAGCGACGACGGCGCCCACCGAACCATAGATCTGGTCGTAGTGAAAATAGTTTAGAGCCCATGCAAATACATATTTGGCCAGTTCCCACAGCAGTCCGCCGATAATGGCGCCCGGAAGTGTGTCGAGCAAGGTAACTTCCGCTTTTGGCATGAAGCGGTAGACAACAACAAAGAGAATTACGGTTATCAAAAAACTGGCAATCGCGAAAATTCCTTGCCAGAAAACACTCCCTACCGAAATAAGCAATGGATAGTGGGCCGCTTGAAGCGGCGAAAGTCTCCCCGCCATTTCCCTGAGTCCCACCACTAATGACGTCACCAGCACAGAAAACGCCAAGAGCACACCCACGAGTCCGATCATTCCAATAGTCAGTGCCCGGCCATGCCAGAAGGTGCGAGATGTCGCTCCCCAAATTCGGTTTAGCGCCCGCTCTATAACAGCGAAAACCCATGAGCCTGCCCAAAGAGTAACGATTACGCAGGTGATAATGACTCCAGGCCCCACCGAAGACATTGAGCGGATAGTTTCGCGTAGGAACTTGCCTGAGCCCGGGTAGACTTCCACGGCATGGGTTAGCAACTCGGTAGCTGCCGCAATCTGGTTGCTTATAGCGAGCATCAACAAGAGGGCCGGAAAAAGCGCCATCAAGCCGAAATAACTCATCGCCGCAGAAGAAGTAAAAAGGTCGTTTTCGTGAAACTGATGTAGCGAATGGCTGACAATTGAGCGCCAGGGTCCGCGATTGCGAACGCCGAAGGAGTGACGCGAGAATGACGATAGCCTTCTCATTGGAGACTCACAAATATGGCTGCGGTGCTAATGATTCACACACCCTAACAAATTCTTCATGGAGAATCGAACAGGCTGGGCTTGAGGACACCGGGGAGTGTAATGCCGAAGTGATCATAGGCGAGGCGGGTGGCCATGCGGCCACGAGGAGTGCGGTCAAGAAACCCAATTTGAATCAGGTAAGGCTCAATAATTTCTTCGATTGAATCTTTTTCTTCGTGGATCGAAGCAGAAATCGTACCCAGGCCCACGGGTCCGCCATTGAATTTCTCAATTATGGTGAACAGAAGTTTGCGGTCCATTTCATCGAGGCCAAACGTGTCAACTTCCATGCGGTTGAGTGCATCATTTGCGACTTCTCTCGTTATGCGTCCGTCATAGTCAACCTGCGCATAGTCTCGTACGCGCCGTAGCAGCCGATTGACTATTCGAGGTGTGCCACGCGAGCGGCGGGCAATCTCTCGAGCTCCGTCTGCGTCAATCTCGACGCCGAGGATCTCCGCCGAACGTTTACAGATAACCTCGAGGTCTTCGTGCGGATAAAAATCCAGATGAAAGACGATACCGAACCGGCCGCGCAAAGGCGCAGTGAGTAAGCCTGCGCGGGTGGTAGCTCCTACCAAAGTGAATTTGGGCAGTTCAAGTTTTATGGAGCGAGCGCCCGCGCCCTGGCCAATCAGCAAATCGAGCTGATAGTCCTCCATCGCAGGATAGAGCTTCTCTTCCAAAGCCGGTAGCAGGCGATGAATCTCATCGATGAAAAGCACATCGCCTTCCTGCAAGTTCGTCAACAGAGCGGCAATGTCACCTGCTTTTTCGATCGCAGGACCGGCCGTCGAGCGTAGTTCAGCATTCATTTCGTTTGCGATTATGTGAGCCAGCGTGGTTTTCCCGAGACCGGGCGGCCCGGTGAGAAGAACGTGGTCCAACGCTTCTTTCCGCTGCAAGGCGGCTTTCATATACACTCGAAGGTTCTCTTTTACCTGGCGTTGGCCGATATATTCTTCGAGCCTGCTGGGACGAACGGTTAACTCAAATTCGCGTTCATCGTCGCTGAGCGGTGTATCGCGAACGCGTGCTTGTCCTGATTCAGTCATAGACTTTCAATCCGTCTGCGGTTGTAGCGCGTTGTGTAACGCAGACTGTTAGTTTGCGATCAACGTGGTTGCCCGCGAGGCAAACTAACAGTTTGCGTTACATCAAACTGATAGTTCGAGTAGCGCGTGTCTTACACCTTCGCCAGCTTTCGCAGACTGCGCCGCAAGATCAACTCCACTGAAATATCGCCGCCTTCATCCACGGCCGAAGTGACGGCCTTTTCGGCGGAGTTTCGCTGATAACCAAGATTCAAAAGAGCGGACAGGACGTCTGAGCGCATTGAATCCTGGCTCGGAACCGCAGCGCCCGCTGAAGTCTTAGCGCCTAATTCTTCTTCAAGTGCCGCCGATGACAGCGAAGCAACTTTATCACGTAGCTCCATTACAAGGCGTTCGGCGGTCTTTCTGCCAACGCCTGGGATCAACGTCAAACGAGCGAGATTATTCGTTCTGATTGACGCAATCATTTCGTCCGCGCTCATTCCCGAGAGCAATGTAATGCCCAGTTTGGGCCCAATGCCGCTAACGGAGATCAATCGCAGAAAGAGTTCACGTTCCCGAGCAGTCTTGAAGCCGTAGAGCTGCAGTGCATCCTCCCGGACGTGTGTATAGATGCGCAACTGCACATTGGAGCCCGGTTCTTCGAGGTCGTAAAAGGTCGATACTGGAATCGTAATCTCATAACCAACGCCATTGACATCGACAATTGCGGATGTTGCTTGTTTGGAAAGAAGAGTTCCGGACAAGTGTGCAATCATTGGCGAAGATTTCGGAACAACCTAGAGCGTAGAACGGCGGGATTGTAGTTGATGCGTACAGCATTCGGCAACGATATGTTCACAACAGCTTACGGGTTCAGGCTCTGGCTTGGGTCACGGATCAGCAACCTAAACATCTTAGTCTGAACTCCCGCCTCATCTCACGAAAACAACGCCTTACCATTCACCTGGCGTTGGGTCTATACTGGAACGACTCCGGGTAAGACAAAAATGAAGTCAGCGAAGATTTCAGAGTTAACCACCAACAGACTAAGCGTTTACCTTCGCTGTCTGAATACACTTTCGGCCGCCGGAATTAAGAGTATTTCGTCGCAAGCACTTGCGGAACAGTTCAACCTCAATTCCGCTCAAATTCGGAAGGATCTTGGATATTTCGGTGAGTTTGGAGTACGTGGCGTCGGTTACCATATAGAAGATTTGCGCCAACACATCACAAAAATTCTTGGACTGGACAAGCCTCATCGCGTCGGCATTGCTGGGGCGGGAAGATTGGGCACGGCGCTGGCGAACTACAAGGGCTTCGGCAGATCAAACTTTAGCGTGGTTGCGCTTTTTGATAATGATGTCGAGAAGATTGGGCGCCGCGTTGGTGAAGAGAAGGTCGTTATTCACGATGTAAAGAAAATGCCGCGTATCGTAAGCGAAGAGTCAATAGACGTGATGGTCATCGCCGTGCCTGCGCGAGTCGCCCAGAAAGTACTCAACCAAATTATGTCGGCGGGAATAAAGGCTGTTCTAAACTTTGCACCGTCTTCACTCAACGCGCGACTCGACGTGAAGGTTAAGACAGTTGACCTAACGACCTCGCTGGAATCGTTATCTTACTTCCTGGCGCGACCGCAGGTCAGTAGTGTGACAAATCACATACCTAAGACGCGCCTGGAAAAGCTAAACGAAGTTAACGAACACGAATTGTAGTAGCGGACGACGCCGTTATCGACGAAAAAAATGGATGAACGAAATGGACGAACAAGCCGCGCGGCGTGAAATAGTAAACATTGGCCGGCTGCTGTATGAACGGGGTTATGTCGTCTCGTCGGACGGCAATGTCAGTGCGCGCCTTGATGATGGACGAATAGTCACGACGCCGACGATGACCTGCAAGGGCCGTATGACTGAAGATTCGTGCGCGGTAACAGACGCTGCTGGGAAGCCGTTGGGAGATCGTAAACCGTCAAGCGAGCTGGCGATGCATCTCCTAATCTATCAGGAGCGCCCCGACGTTAAGGCGGTTTGTCACGCGCATCCGCCTCACGGCACCGCTTTCGCTGTTGCCGGGTTGGCAATCGATCAGCCGATATTATCTGAAGTGATCCTGACGCTCGGTTGCGTCCCGCTCGCTGCTTATGGCACTCCTTCGACCGATGAATTGACGGAGGCAATGCGACCGCTGGTAAAACATCACAATGCCTTGTTAATGGCCAATCACGGCGCGGTGGCTTACGGATCTGATTTGTGGCAGGCGTTCGACCGGCTGGAGACGCTGGAACACACGGCGCGCATCGCGATACTCGCGCGCATCCTTGGCGGCTCAAAGAATTTGCCTGCCGACGCAATTGAAAAACTAATTAACGTGCGTGAAGCCGCGGGCTATCTTGGCGAAGGCGCACGTTGCCAGGCTTGTGGATATCTGCACGATACACAGATGGTATGCCCAAGCGGTGATCGTCCCGGGCCGACGGGGTACGATCGGTCAACAACGAACGGCGCGCGGAGAATCGCGCTCACCAGAGAAGAGCTGGTTGAGCTATTGACGCAGGCGGTAAACACTAAATCGTGAATGGCCAATGTTGAATGGTAAATGGTAAATGATCGTAAAGTCGTCTACTATTTACCATTCACGATTTACCATTTACCCGTTTACAGGAGCAACTGAATGCAAGAAGCACTCGGCATGGTTGAAACCAAAGGCCTGGTCGCGATGATTGAAGCGGCCGACGCGATGGTCAAGGCTGCCAACGTCACACTGATTGGTTACGAGAAAATAGGCGCTGGATTTGTTACTGCGATTGTTCGCGGGGATGTTGCAGCCGTAAAGGCGGCGACGGATGCGGGCGCTGCAGCCGCTCGCCGCGTGGGTGAGCTTGTCAGCGTGCACGTGATACCGCGTCCGCATGGCAGTGTTGATGATGCACTTCCCATCGGTAACCGCAGCCAGGCATGATCATCGCGCGCATTCTCGGAACCGTCGTCTCAACACAAAAAGACGAACGCCTGCTTGGCAAAAAGCTGCTCATCGTTCGTCCCGTAAATGTCGACGGCACCGACACAACAGGCTATGTGGTTGCGGTCGATACGGTTGGCGCGGGTTTCCATGAACGAGTGTTGGTAGTGGCGGGTTCAAGCGCACGACTGGCCGAGGGAATGAAGGACACTCCTGTTGATGCAGCTATCGTTGGAGTGATTGATACCGTGGATATCACGAAAGACTAGTCCAACGTCAAATGTCCAATGTCCAATGTCAGTCCAATGTCCAATGTCATTCAGCCTGTGCAATACAACTTGAGCAGTACATCCTGTTGGGAAGCACGGGCAACGGACCCTGATAGTTAGACTTTGGACATTGGACTTTGGAGATTGGACTTTCTGATGCAACTAGCTCGCGTTATTGGCACGGTGGTAGCGACCATCAAGAACGAATCGCTTGAGGGACGCAAACTTCTGGTCGTTCAGACTCTAAACAAAGATCTTGAGCCAGCCGGCAAGCCCATGGTTGCCGTTGATTCCGTGGGCGCCGGAGTCGGTGAGCTGGTTTTCTGGTGTCGCGGAAAAGAGGCAAGCTTTCCTTTCAAAAGGGAAGACACCCCGACAGATTGCACAATTATTGCTATCGTTGATTCGGATGCGCACGTGACGCAGGGTCTCCGCACATGATTCTAGCCCACGTCCTTGGAAACATCGTTGCCACTCAGAAGAACCACCGTTATGAGAATGCAAGCATAATGCTCTGCCAGCAGATTACCCCGGCAGGCGACGAAACGGCGATGACCGTATTGGCCTTGAACGCGGTTGATGCCGGCGTTGGAGACACGGTTTTGATTGTTCAGGAGGGTTGGGGCGCATCGACTGCGTCAACAGGAAAATCCGGCGCCGCGATCGATTCAGCTATAGTGGGCGTCGTGGACTATATCGATTTGCTTAAAGACGAGTAGGACAGGCATTCGTGCCTGTCAATTCTGAGATTGAGAGACAGACAAGAATGTCTGTCCTACCCAAAATGAGCACGGAATTAGATCAGGCCCGCGAGATTGCGGACAGAATTGCTCGAAGAGTATCCAATGAGACTCCTTCAACGCCGAAGCGCGCTGAATCCAAACCGGAAGTCAGTGCAGAACTTGCTGCGGTGCGCGCCGGGCTTAGCGAACTTCAGAGAAAAATTGCGCAACTCGAAGCGAAGGTGAACTCCGGATCCACTGAGCCAGCAGGAAGGAGATCCGATCAGTCGTTTGAGAGCACAACACGAACTTTTGATGCGCTGAGGCAACAACATCCGGTTCCCTTAACTCATTCACCGTGGCTTGCCGGTGTCAACGCTAGCAATCTACATCCCAGTCAGGAAAAATTTGGTGTGGAGGAAGCAGTCGTTTCTGAACTGGTAGATTATTTTGAGAAAGAAAAGACGTGCGGCGTGGAACCTGGCGGCAAGCCCTGTGACCATTGCGATATTTGCAGTTCGCGCGGCTTTTGATAACTTTACTGCTCGCCAGGTTAGAAAGAGACCGCCTTCGAAGGCAGCCTCTTTTGGTTTTATGAACCCCCTGTGCTAATGCAAGTCACTTTGAGGGTGCCGGACTTTGATTCGGGCGCAGGCTGTTTGAATCAATCTTCGGTACCTGCGTGGCCCCTTCTTCGGCCTTGAAGTAAGGCTCCTCTTTAAAGCCGAAGAGCTTCGCCGAAATTACAGTTGGGAACCGGGCGCGCGTCGTGTTGTAGTCCTGGACGCCCTCGTTGTAGTCCTTGCGCGCCGTGGCGATGCGGTTTTCAGTACCGACCACTTCGTCCTGCGCTTTCAGGAAGTTTTCGTTTGACTTCAACTGCGGATAGGCTTCCTGCAAAACGAGGAGGCGCCCAATCGTCCCGCCAAAACTATTCGATGCGTCGATCACGGCTTGTTTCTGTTCAGGAGTCTTGTCGCCGCCCTGGCCCTGAGGCGCTTGTTGCGTAGCATTCAATAGCTTGGATCGCGCCTCCGCAATTTTGCCAAACACTTCCTGCTCCTGCACGCCAGCCAGCTTCGCTGTCTCGATCAGATTGTTCAGTAAATCCGAGCGCCGTTGAAGCTGCGTCTCCACATTGGCCCACTTGCCTTTTACATTCTGTTGCTTCGTAGTCAATGTGTTATAGCCGCAACCGCTGGCAGTCGCCGCCACGAAAACAATCAGAGCCAGTAACGATAGTCGTCGTTGAATCATTTCATTCTCCTAAGCCTTCGCTTGATCAAATTCATCTACCACTTCGATAATGCGCTCGATCTGGGCC
>JALYXE010000543.1 GCA_030947265.1 Acidobacteriota bacterium | reverse complement strand
CCTTGATGGGGTGGGGACTATTAGTTAAGAGCGTCATCTACTTAACGTATCCAAACATGGAATGAGAATGTTAGCGCGCGTGTCGGTCGAGAGATCGTGGGAGTTTGTAGTTGCCGGCGCGATGTCTGTTGCAGTTAGTGGCCTAATACTTTTTTCCTTGCTCAGGAAGTAAGGCGCCCAAGATCTCATCCCACAGCATTAGTCCGGGAAGCTATAGAAGTTCAACAGATGAAGACGGTAGGCATCATTGGCGGCATTGGCCCTGAGTCGACCATTGAATATTACCGCTTGCTGATCGCTTCGTACCGCAAGCAGAATCCAGACGGCGGTTATCCTTCGATAATAATTAACAGCGTCGACTTGAAGAAAATGATCGAGCTGATTACAGCGGGTAACTTCGCCGAGGTTACCGACTATCTGGTTAACGCAGTTGAGAAGCTCGCGCGAGCAGGAGCGGACTTTGGTGCGCTGGCCGCTAATACACCTCATATTGTCTTCGATGAGATTCGCGCACGCTCATCGCTTCCACTGATCAGCATCGTCGAAGCAACTCGCGAGGCAGCGGCAAACCTGGCGTTGAATAGTGTAGGTCTGTTTGGCACACGCTTCACAATGCAAGGGCAATTTTATCCAAACGTGTTCTCCAGGGCCGGAATTGAAATCGTGGTACCCGAGGCAGTTGAACAAGACTACATTCACGAGCACTACATGAATGAACTGATAAATGGCATTTTCCTGCCGGAAACGCGCGCTGGATTGCTGAGAATCGTGGATCAATTGAAAGAACGGGAGGGAATAGCCGGCCTCATCCTGGGCGGCACCGAACTGCCGCTAATTCTGAAAGAACCTGAACACAATGGTGTTGCCTTCTTAGACACCACCAGAATTCACGTCAACCGCATCGTCGGCGAATTAATGTCGTAATCGCAGGACGACTAAAGAGGAATGGGGCCCGCGTCCGTACGTGGGCCAGACATAATCCAACCGAGGGAGATTGACCTTGCAGGGCAGCTCAGGGCTTGGGCGATACTGGAGCTACCGGCTTATTAAATTTCGTTTCGTCGACCGGTATGTTGAGTTTGATCTCAGTGAATTGGCGCGTGGAACTGAAGAATGAATCGATGGAACTGATGCGGATCGTAAAGGGTACCTTCATCCCATCTACGTCGCGATAATCCTCAAAGTCAACTTGTTCCGGAATGAGCCCAACCATCGTTGGCGTTGACGTAATTCTACGCAACAAGAGCCCGGTCTGAGTGTCGAAGTAGAGCCGTTCTCCCTTGTTGTCAGGAGTCTGTCCTCTCAAGACGTAAACTTCTTTTCCATCAATCTTCTCTTTTCCGCCAAAGCTAAGTCGAGCAAACTGCCCTTGAAGCTTGACGTCCTTAAATAGATCGGGGTAGCGCTTGAGGTAAAAAGTTCTGCGCCTTCGATGTCGCGAATGCCACGGCTGCTTTTTTCCCACGCAACGCCGCCATTGAAACCTCTTTCAAAAACTCCTTGCTTCGGCGTATTTAGAATTGTAAACAGTTTATCGGGCGCAGTCTGGTAGACCTCATAACCGAGACTGATTCCATTTGAGGTAATCCAGGTTCCTTTCATCGATCGCGTTTTCAGCTTGTCAATTACCGCGCTGCCACCAAGCGCTTCGGTGTATTTCGCCAGTACCTGATCGGCGGTTGGCAGCATCTCTTTCGGCGACGCTTCGGTAGTCGCGGCTGCTGGTGTGGCTTGCGGATGCGGTAACTGAATTGAGCGCGCTGGCGAGGTGCTTCCACGATGGCAGGTATAACAACCGATTGCAGGGTTGCCGCGGAAGTTTGCTTTGTTGATGCCCTGCACCATCTGGATCATTTCGCGCGCTGTTCCCTTTTCGGGTTTCTCATCGGACACAAAGTCCCACTTGCCTTCCTTGTTTACATGGCAGAATGTGCATTTAACTCCCAGTGAAGCGCCGATGTAGTTCATCACCGGAATCAGTTGTGACTCCGGCAAGCCATTAAGGACCTTAATGTTTTTCTTGACCTGCTCTACTGTTTTTTCCGCCGTTGCGGTTTGAGGTCTGGACTGCATGAGTGCTGATTGGGCCGACGCTACAATGCATATGCCGGCTACAAATAGCACCGTGATACTGAAAACAAGAACTCGAAATCGCGTTAAGTATGCGGGAATCTGATTTTTCATGTAGTCCTCTTAGCAGGCAGAGTAGTATCGATAGAGATTCAGGTCATCGAAAACAGATTAACGCGAGGACGCGAACATAGTGTTGCGCAACCACCGCGAGACACTTTGTAAAATCGAAAGTAACTGGAACGATTATCTAATCATGACCGCGGCCGCAGGCGCTTGATTTGTCTCCTGGGCCATCATGCTTGTGCCGGGTTGCTGCGGAACAAGAGCTTCCAACGTTTGGTATATCTGCAGATAAAGCTGGGTCTCGCGCGGAATCAGTGTGCGCCAGGAAGCGCCACCGCGTCTGATGTAGAGCGGCAAGCGAGCAGCATTCGAGTTGTACGCGGCAGCAAGTAATTCCGTCTGAGTAGCCAGCTTCGCACTCAGCGCATACTGCACATCCTCGTCTGCTGCAAGGTCGTTCCACGCGTCCTGCATGTAGAGAAGCATCGCCTGAAGCGCATTCGCATGATTCCGCATGCCCACGACAAAGTCCGGAGTCAGGCCCACTCCAGGGTGGCGCTGTCTCACGAGGTTATAGGCCCATGGAATCATCTGCACCATACCTCCCGCACCTGCAAAACTCACCGAGTAGCGATAAGTGTTAGGTTCGTTAAGGGCATAAAGCGCATAGATTTCGTCAAAAAGCGCCAGACGGTTTTCCAGTCGAAAGCGATCGTGGTCCACATGTTCCACGAGACAA
>JALYXE010000313.1 GCA_030947265.1 Acidobacteriota bacterium | reverse complement strand
GGCCCTCGACGGCCTCTTCCAACTCTATGTCTGAAATGCTGTGTGCAAGGATGGTTTGCAAACCCTGCTCATTGAGTTTGTTTCTTTCACCCGTATAGCCGAGATCATGCGGTATCAGGTAGAAGCGCTGTGCCTGCGCTGTCCCGTGACCGGCAAAATAGATGATTACAGTGTCTTCTGGTTCGGCACGTTTCAGTCGGTCAAGAGGGTTCGCTTTTAGACTGGGTGGTCCAGAGACACCAGCCAGTCGCTTCAAGACTGAAATAATGTTTGCTTTGGTCGCATCCTCGTTGAGCAGCGGAACAACTTCAATGTGCTCGAACCGTCCCACTTGTGCTTGTCTGAGCCGCACTTCCTCGCCGAAGCTTTGAGCGTCAGCCACCGCGTACTTCAAGTTGTACTGCGCGTTGGCGTATTCATTTAGCCCGACGGCGATAATGTAGGCAGTGCCCGCGCGTTTCAAACTCTCAGCGCCGGTTAACGGCAACTGAGCGTCTTGGCTCTTGACGTTATCTTTGTTAAAGGCGTAGGCCGTCAGCCGGTTTATGCCGGCCGCGACAGTAACCTCTTCTTCCAGCGCGACGGCGGTTTGCCCATTCAGCACATCGCCGTGCCAAACCTTGACCAGAGAACCGTTACGGAACAACCGCACGTCCCGAGCTCCGCTGCCTTGCGGATTATTTTTGTCCGCGGGTGTATCAGTGACGTCGACTTTTATCTTCACTGTACGCGAAGCGATGCTCGTGCCGGGATCGGTAGGAACTCCCGGTTGCGGCGTGAGCGATAGTTTTACTATCGGCTGGCGCCGGTCTTTCTTTGAAACGTCCTGGGCCACTTGGGGGCGTTTGCCGGCTAAGATGTCGGCGAGTAGCCCGGGATAATAAAACTCATTGAAGAACCATTCGATTGGAGCGACATTGAAAGTGTCCTGGTTGTAGCGCCAGAGAATCTGATTCCAGGATAGCGGCGTGCCGTCAAACAGACCCTGCGGCGTCACCACCATCCATTCGCCGCCGTCATCGAGGGAAATGAGCGTCAACAGGTGCTCGCCTGTTTTTGTGTCCCACAAAAAAGTGCCGCCATCATCGCTGGCGGATGCGAGCAGTTGCGAGTCAGGGCTAAAGTCCATCGAATCGATGTTAGCTGGATGTCCGGTCAGAGTCCGCAGCTCGCGCTGCGCCGCCACGTCCCAAATCTTGATCGTGTTATCACTACTACTCGAAGCCAGCAATCGACCATCACGACTGAAGGCAACTTGTGTAACGCCCTTGCCATGCCCCTTGAGGGCACCGAGCTCGCGGCCGGTGGCTACGTCCCATAGCACTACCTGGCCGATCGCTTCGACCTTCATATTCTTCATGAACTCCTCGGGATCGGGCGGCTTCTGGTTCCGGGATTGTTTTTGACCCGGTTGGCCCATCTGGCCGATTTGCGCGCTCATCATTTGATCAAAATTCGATTTTGACTCAACACCGCCGGTTGCCAGGATCTTGCCATCAGGGCTGAAAGCCAGTGACGTGACAGTGCGGCCCATAGTGCCGGCAGACATTGTCCCCATGATGTTCGTCATCATCCCGGTCATGTCGGCCATACTTGGCATGGCCGGCATCGATGGCATGTTGGGCACGGACCTGGAATTTTTTGAGCCTGGCCTTCCTGAGTTTGGACCTGAGCCTGGGCCCGAGCCGGGGTTTATTGAACCGAGAGATCCGAGATTCCCCAGATTACCCATGTTGGCCATATTGCCAAACGCACCGAGATTTGCCATCGGTGAAGAAGTCAGGTCGCGCAACTTACTGCCTGAGGCTGTCTCCCAGAGCGAAATCTGGCCCATGCTGCCGAGCGTCGCGACCGTGTGGCCATCAGCGCTGAAGCCCGCTTCAGTTGCACTATAGCCGAGCATTAGCGTACGCAACTCACGCCCCACCTTCACATCCCAAATCTTCACCTGATTCTCAATTCCGCCGGCAGACTGCCCGAGTCCAGCCATCGGTTTTTGGCGTTGCTCTTCATCCGCGCCGTATGTCGTTACCAGCATGGTCCCATCAGGACTGAAAACGGCGTTCCGAACGACCCCACCCCCGCTAGCCGGCGTCAACGTTTGCAGCTGGCGACCCGAAGGAATTTCCAAAACCGCCACGGTGTTGCTGTTGAACGCGAACGTGGCAATCAATCGACCGTCGGGACTCGGCAAAGCGAACATCCTTTCAGATGGACCAGGTGCGATTCGCAAGCCACGACCCGTGCGCAGATCCCAGCGCGTGCGCCCGCCCGAAGACAGTTGAGTGCCGTCAGCGTTGAACTTCACCTTGTAGGCCATGTTCGTGCGGCCGTTCATCTTAAGGAGTTGCTTTCCAGTTTCAGCTTCCCACAAGGTCGTTGGCGTATCGAAACCTCCGGTCGCAACTCTTTTTCCATCTTCGCTGAAACTAACATAAGCACCACCTTGCCCGGGAAAGAGACCACTGTTCGGGACTTTCAACGCTGACAACTCCTGGCCTGTCGTGCTGTCCCAGCGTCTGACGGTGTAGCCTTCCACCAGTATGACCTGGCGACCATCGCGGCTGAATGTCACAGGAACGTGTTCCTTCTCAATCCGTCCCAACTTTCGCTCGCTGACCTTCGCAGTCAAGTCCCAAAGTTTTAGCTGCTTGTCCACAATGCCTGAGGCGAACAAGTGACCGTCAGATGTGAACGAGATCTCCACGGTGCCGGAATCTTTATCCGGCAGGTCGACGGTGCGTAGTTCACCCCCCGTCGTGACATCCCAAACTCTGACGATCGGTGTTGTGTCCTTCATTACTCTGGCGAGTTGTTTGCCATCCGGGCTGAGCGACACGCCGCCCATGCCAGTGAAACCTGACAAACTAAAAGATCCCAGCGTGCGCAACTCTCGCCCAGTCGCTAAATCCCAAATTTTTATTGTGTCACTAACGGTCACTATCTGGCCGTCGCCAGTGAAACCGATAAAGTAGACTCCGAGGGACGAGACAACCGTATCCTGCGACCCGGCAAGTGTTTGCAATTCGCGCCCGCTCGTCACGTCCCAAATTCTGACTGAGTTGTCGCCCGCTGCCGCAGCTATCAGCCGGCTGTCGCGGCTGAAAGCGATATACGGAGACATGCCCATCGCGCTATGGGTGCCGCTCGATAGATCGCGCAACTCTCGTCCGGTCGCGGTCTCCCATAGTTTGATGGTGCTGCTGCGAAACGTCGCGGTCGCGAGCAGTCGCGCATCGGGACTAAAAACAAGTCGTGTTGCTCCAATGAAATTGTTATAGCCGGTCTGCAGCACTAATTCTGGTTTGGCTTCTCGCGCCTGCTGTCCGCCCTGTGAACTATTAGTCGGGCCGGGGCTTTGAACACCCAAACCGCGATTGTCGGGAGTGGGGGTTGGTGTTTGCGCGACCGCGTTAGTTGCTGCGACGCTGAGAAGAATGATCGGTAAACCAAACCACAACGCGGCGCAGATCAGCGACACGCTTCCCAAACTCTTTCTTGTATTCCTCATAAATATTTCCTTAGGCTGGCACTTAGTTGCAAAGATTAAAACACGGGGCCGTATTTTGAAGACTCCACTAACACCTCGCTTCCGGGAGGTGGTTGGCGATGAACGTTGACAGTGTAAGCCGTTTCAACCGCTTAAGAAAGAAGCCGTGGAATTAGGTAGTGGGTCATTTTACAAGTTTAGATATTAGCCAAGGGTACTGAGGCAAGTTTAGTGGTTGCCCTTGGTACAACGATCGGGCCCAATCGCAATTCGGCCGGGAATCTCACCGAGTCACTATGAAAACTTGGGTAGTGTCCTAATTTGGTTTTCTGTAACGCAAACTGTTAGTTTGCGGGCGCGTTGAACGCCATTCACCATCGCAAACTAACAGTTTGCTTTACGAATTAAGACACTATGAAAACTTGACGTGCTCCAGCAGCAACAATCCAATCGAAACAGCAGCCAGCGCGTACATCACCGGATGAATGTCTCGGCGTCTGCCGACGATTATGTATAACCCAACGTGCGAGATAAAGCCCCAAAGAATGCCCTGCGTGATTGAGAACGTGAGGGGAATAAGAATTATCGTTAAGAATGCCGGCAAGCCTTCTTCCAGTTTTGAGAAGTTAATCTTACCCACACTGCGAAACATCGATGCCCCGATGAGTATCAAAACAGAAGCCGTCGCATAAGCGGGCACCATGCCTGCGAGCGGGGCGAGAAAGAAGCAGGGCAGAAAACAGAGCGCCGTGAACACCGAAGTAAGTCCCGTGCGCCCGCCCATATTTATTCCGGCAACACTCTCAATGTAAGCCGTGCCGGACGATGTTCCTGCCAGTCCCGCGCCGAGCGTGGCGAATGAGTCGACGATCAAACCTTGTTTGAGGTTTTTGGGATGGCCATGTTCATCGAGCAGGTCCGCCGCATGCGCGACGCCGATAAACGTGGAGATGGAATCGAATAGATCGGTAAACAGGATTCCGATAATCGCCGGCAGAAGCGATAGTTTTAAAGCGCCCAGAATATCAAGCTTGAGAAAGACGGTTCTGAAGTCGGGCGTGCTAAAGAATTTGTCCGGCGCTTTGACCAGACCCAGCATCCAGCCAATTAAAGTCGCGAAGACAATGCCGGCAAGAAAGGAAAAAGCGCTTTTGCGGGTTAACAGCCAAACTGAGATGCCGGTGGCGAGGATTGTCAGTAATGCGCGCACGTCGAGCGCGCCCAACTTAACAAACGTTACCGGATCGGCTGCAACCAGTCCCGCGTTCTTCAACCCGATGAAGGTCAGAAAGATTCCAATTCCGGCCGCGGTTCCCAGTCGCAATTCAGTGGGTATAGCTTTGGCTATAGTTTCACGAACCGGCGTTACCGAGATGACGAGAAACAAGACGCCGGCCCAGAAGATGATGCCGAGCGCAACCTGCCACCAAACCTTCTGCGTGAGGATGATCGTGAATGTAAAGAACGCATTGATGCCCATGCCCGGCGCGACCGCAAACGGCAGCTTTGCGTAAATGCCCATGAAGAGAGTCATCACAACGCAGAGCAGAACGGTGGCCGTCATCACGCCACTGAAAGCCATGCCCGTTCCTGGAGTAGATAAAATGGAAGGATTCACGACGACTATGTAAGCCATCGTGAAAAAAGTAGTGATGCCGGCTATCGCTTCAGTGCGGATTTCAGACTTTTGATCGTGCAACCTGGTGATGTCGGTGACCGCTTCGGCGCGGATATTAGCTTTCTGACTGTGCGACGAAGTCATACAACTTGACCAAAGCAGGATTAGAAGGTGGGGCGCAGTCTAGCAGTAAATTCGACTAACTGGACAGCTTGTCTGAAGGGCTAAATAGATTTTGGAGAGCGTGAGGTTTTTGGAGTGCGGTGACCTGTCACCGCTTTGGTCTGCGGCGGCTTGACGCCGTTTTCGGACAAAGCGCGCGCGAAGCGCGTCAAGTCGAGCGCCAAAGGTCTGCATTTACTGTAGAATTTGCTACCAATTAAAAAAGGAGAAGGTATGGCACTAACAAATAGTTTGGCAGGCAGAAATCTGGGAATGATTTTGCTTGGACTATGGTTGATTCTCACCGGACTCTTGCCGTTGCTTAACATGAGACTCTCTTCAACGGTCACCACTGGCTTGGCCGTGCTTGGCATCGTCGCGGGCATATTGATCCTGCTCAGACGGTAAATACTTCAGCGTCTTCGCCCTGAAGCGGCGAAATATTCCGCGCCTTCAGCGCTTCAAACAAATTCCCACTTACGGTGCAACCCGGGCAGGTTGGCCCAGGCTTATTCACATTCGCGCCTTTGGCGCTTTCGAACATATTCCTTCCTAATGCCGCATTCATGCGGCTAGCCGCAGGGCAATTGGGCCAGCCGTTATACGGCTGGTTCAACGCGACGAAATATTTTGTGAGGCCGTTTCAACGGCCTTCCCGATTAGCTTCGTTCAGACCGAGGCTCAAGCCGGTTTGGTGTAAGCACGCTAAAGCGCACTGATCAGAACCGTGATCCAGAGAGTCATCTCTTTCCAGATCAAACCAGCGAATTCTTGGAAGCGTGTCAGGAAATGATCGAGCTGGCAATGGGGGAATGTTAGGAAATGGTCGCTGAGTGAGAAATTCTGGCTCAAGTTGTACGCCCGGGGAAGGCGAGGTGTTCGCCTTGCTCGCTCAGTGGCGGACGAGACGTCCGCGGTCCCAGAGTGTGCGTTGACCGAGATCTCCGGGTTGACTAAAAGCGCGCGGTCGCTACCCAACATGGGCCGCCCGTGCGGGAACCTCGGCCGCCCCGGTTCTGATTTTGTCACCGCCCTCCCTGAGGGTCGGGCTTCTGACAGGACTATTTATCGCGCACTAAGCCTTCGAGTTCTTCGGCGGTGCGCGGCCAGTCGGCGCGGAGGAGGCGGGAGAGAGCGCGGTCGGCGAGCAGCTTGCCATTGGTTTGGCAACCGGGACAATAGTTCGTTTCGTTGGACGCGTAGCGGATGCGCTGAATCTTTTCACCGCATCGCGGGCACGGCTGGTGATACTTTCCGTGTACGGCCATCTCTGGGCGAAAGGCGGTGACCTTCTCGGGGAAGCTGCCAATCGTTCCGGCAGGAGCGGGGGCATGCCGCCCTTCCTCACCTTGAGACACTCTATCTTGAACATTCGACTTTGGACGTTGGGCGTTTGACGACGCAAGAACCTGGTCGCCACCCAAGCGGGCTGCGGCTTTCCGCGGTCCGCTCCCAGCTCTGACTTGTTTTGCGCCCTCCCTGACGGTCGGGCTACTGCCCCGAGCGCGCAGGCTAACAGTTTGCGTTACAAGTTGGGCGCGCAAGAGCTCTATCCATTTCATCAACGTAGTGCGCGTTGAGTTGAAGAGGCGTTCGATTTGTTCTGAGGTGAGTTTTTGCGTCAACGCGATGGGAGAAAGCCGGGCGTGGAAAAGAATTTCGTCTGAATAAGCGTTGCCGATGCCGCTGAATAAGCGCGGGTCGGTGAGTGCACGCTTCAACGTGTGGTTGGCCGACTGGAGAACTTTGGCAAAGCGATCCACGTCAATTTCAAAAATCTCCAGCCCTCCCGGATCGAAACCCTGAAGGCTGTCTTCCCCCTGGACCAGGTGCAGTGAAGCACGCCTTTGAGTGCCGGCTTCGGTTAGGGAAAGAGTGCCGTTGTTAAAATCGAAGGCGGCCAGGTCGCGCTTCGATCTTTTGATTGCGCCTTCTGTAGCCCGGTCACCACGGGCTACGTCCGCATCGCGCCAGTGAAGGCGGCCGGCAATCATCAAATGCAGGACGAGCCAGAGATTTTCTTCGAGTCCAATACAAATACGTTTACCCAAGCGACGCAGCTCCAAAACCTTCCTGCCTTCGACACTCGTAATTGGCGGCACTGCGGTGCGCAGTAGAAAAGGCGCGGAAATACGCACGCGCTCGAGGGTTTGATCCAGAATGCGCTGCTCCAACGCTTCGATATAGACGACGATGTCGGGAAGTTCAGGCATTCGCCGCAGATTAACGCGGATTTGCACGGATCAGAAATAAGCCAGCGCTATGTGCGGCCGCTTTACGCAGTCGCGTAAAGGCGTCTATTGTTCGACGGGATGTTATTAAGGCTAGCCTTCCTGTCTCTGATACTATTCGACCCCTTCAGGGTCGGAATTACATTCACTCAACTGGGCCGAGGGTGGCG
>JALYXE010000533.1 GCA_030947265.1 Acidobacteriota bacterium | reverse complement strand
CTCATCTTCTTCTCATCATCTTCTATCTTACGCTTGAGGTATTTTGCCAACTTCTCGGCTGAAGAGCGCAAGCCCTTGTTAGCTGAGGCGCGATGCGACGCGTCGGCATAGGCAACAACACTAGTGTGCAAATTGGTGACGGTGATAGAGGCAGAGGTCGTTTTGCGGAAGTCCCCTAGTAGCCATTTTTTTGCTGCACCGGCGCCCTTCTTATCAGCTGAGCCTGCTATTTCGAAATCGGCCTGCGACCGATCATTAACCATAATAAGTGGAACATTCTTTTTACGAAGCGCTGCGGCCATGTAAGTCTCAAAGCCCTCTACTGGTTTTTCAGTATCTTCAGACTTGAATGTGGCAATGTACACGCGGGAGTTGCGCGGAATCAACTGGGCTTCGAAAGGATCAGTAGCGGCAGCTTGCGGAGTGCTGTTCGCGGCGGTCGACCCGTTGGTATCAAAGGCAACGTTGGATTGCCCTTGCACAGACGCGGAAATTGATGTGAGCAGGACAAGCAGCGGAAGGATAAATCGTTTCATCTTTTCTCCTTAGGTTGACGAATGTGTCTCGTCTGAAGAAGCACACATATCACTCAGACGGCTAAACTGCGTGAGTGATGCTCCGCTAAGGGATTAGAAAGGACGGCGGCAGCTAACGGGTCGCCAACTCTTCCATTTCTTCGGTAACTAGGTAGGGCGAAATAACCATAGGCTTCTCGTCTGAATCGTCCGCTAGCACAGCCTGGATAATAGGCAAGCTCAACGAGTGCTTTTTCGATTGAAGGGGGACAGATTTACCGGCAGCGTAAACGGGGTGACGTCCATGCTCTTCATACCATTCGCCGAGATTCGCAGTCTTGTGCATGTTCTCGATAATCTGTCGCCAGCCGACTCCCGTGTTGTAAGCGCAGAATGAGATTTCGCCTTCCTGTGTGCCGTAAGGAATCACGCACATCTCGGTGCGGCGGAAATCATAATTGAAGAGATCCTGGAACCACATGCCTTCAACGCAGAGCACGCGCCAGATGTCGCTAGGATCACTTTCGGTTCCGGCTTTCATTCGGTCGTTGCGATCGGAACTGGAGTTTGTCGACGAAGGCTTGAACAGATTCAAAATCTGAGAGATTGGAAATCCTTCCGGCGCTCGTTCGGCGCTGAAGTTTCGCAGGATTGCCATGCCGAGCTGCGCATAGGAGAGCTTCTTTCCTCGAGCGGTATCTGTAATGGTAGCGACGTCTTTCATGAATTGCTCGTAATCGAAAAACTCAAACAGGGATTTAAACTCGCCGGTCTTTCGGTTTACGACCATTAAGGTGAAGATGCCGCAGTTTGGGTGGCAATTGCAGGACGACCAGCCCCAGGGGGCATCTGCGCCTTGCAACATGTCCATCACGCTCGTGAACGCCGAATAGGAAGAAAGCGGAAACCAGTCGCGCAGGGGTTGCAGTTGTCCACCGAGTTGATCGTTCAAATCATGAGTCATCCCGGCCAGCGTATAGCGCTGCTTTATCCGCAACGCATCGGAAACGTCCTCATCGCGGCCGGTAAATGATACTGGCTGAAAAGCGATAGTCTGAACTTTGTCAATATTCTTCGCCGCAAACTCCACAATCTGTCCGATGCCATCATTGTTAATCGTATTGACGATAGTTGTCACCAGCGTGACCTTGATGCCGACGCTCGCGAGATTTTCAATTGCCCGCAGTTTCACATCAAACAGGTTGCCAACGCCCCGGTGCTTGTTTTTCTCTTCGCTGACGCCGTCAAACTGGAGATATACACCATGCTGGCCGGCAGCCTTCGCGGCTTTGCAAAACTCGATGTCTTCGGCGAAGCGAATGCCGTTTGTGGCGGCAAGGATTCGATAGAAACCAACTTTCTTCGCATAAGCGACAGCTTCGAGATAGTAAGGGGAAAGTGTAGGCTCGCCGCCGGAGAAGAGAATGATGACCTGACGTTTCGGTTTGAATGAAACTGCGCGATCGAGAATCGCCCTTGTATCTTCAAACGTTGGCTCGTGGACATAACCAACCTGGTTTGCATCCATGAAGCATGGATTACACATCATGTTGCAGCGGTTGGTAAGGTCCACAGTCAAAACGGCGCCACGGCCAAATTTGATATTGGAAGTTCCATGATGATGGACCGAAGCATCCTCGGCGACTCGGAAGTCCCTACCAAAAAAGAGCGATTCGATTCGCTCCAGGAATGCCGGATCAGTAGCCATCACGTCCACGAACTCGCCGTGTTTCGGACAGGTCTTGCGCATGACTACTTGTCCGTTCTCTTCAAGAATCTGCGC
>JALYXE010000504.1 GCA_030947265.1 Acidobacteriota bacterium | reverse complement strand
TCGAGAGCCAAGCTCGCCAGGAAGAATGGGCATCGTCGGTCGTACCGTTAAGTGGGCCCGCAACAGAACTACACATCATTGCGGCAGCTCGGATAGAAGGGCGAACCAATCAACCGAATCTCACTTGGCACGACCCGGCTTCATAGAAGGTGGACTTGCCCCCGATGTTCGAATCACCGGCTAATCCGGAATGCACGATAGCTTGCTGCCAACTGGGCGTTCGGCAAAAAGACCGCGTGACAACCCCCTTTCTGACTGCCACTTCTCCAACTAATTCATCTGCGTGACCATGACTTGGTACCCTGACCATGACCTGGTACGACCTGGTGATCGGCACGCACTTGGGTATCCTGATCGCGGCGTGGTAGCCTCCGAATTTTCAAATTAGGAAGCGCCCCACACTTTTTCTAACTTGAGCTTTGTGTGGTCAGCATACTAATATCGCTTTCGCGTGGGGCAGTAGCTCAGTTTGGCAGAGCGCCGCGTTCGCAATGCGGAGGCCAGGGGTTCGAGCCCCCTCTGCTCCACCAATAACTCTCAATCCTCCAGCCACTTACACTCGCAACTCCTGAAGACCCAGTTTCCCCAAGTGGCCAATATATGGCCAGAAATAACAGCACCGGACGGTAGAAAACCGCCTTGCCATTAATTTTCATGATCTTCTCCTATAAAGGTGAGCGACGCCTAAGAGCGCGCTCGGTTGGTGGATCTAGGCAGCCTTGAGTCGCCGCTCACATCCGGATTACCTAAGTTTTCAACCTCCGTCACCACAACCGGGTTGGGCATTCCCGAAAAGCCCCGAATGGTTTGCTTCAGCAACACTTTGCCGCTGAGCTAGTGCCACTCTACAGAGCAACAGATAAACGCTGGGTAAAATGTTAATAAGGGGGAACTTTTTCTGTCGGTGGAGCGACGGTCTAAGGCCGCTCAATCGGACCGCCTTTAACCTGCCTCATGCAGCGTCAGTTCTCATCTCCTTGTTGGCAAGCGCAAGAGTCTTAATGGGTGTAGCGACAATGGCGGCAAGCGACAACGTTACGCGAAAGGCCGCCCCTTCCGTTTGCTTGCTGAGCACTTCGATGCTCCCGTTGTGCTCCTTCATGATCTCGCGCACGATCGCGAGACCGAAACCGCAGCCCGTCGCCTTAGTCGTCCAGAGCGGCTCGAACAGGTGTTCGAATGCGTCGGGCGCGATGCCGCTACCGGTGTCCCGGAGGTCAAGGATGGCGCAGTCTGCCTGTGCGTCAATGCAAGTCGAGATTTCCAGCCGCCCGCCCCGCGGCATCGCGTCAACGCTGTTGTTGATGAGGTTAAGCAGAACTTGACGAAGTTGGTCGCCATCGGCGCTGACCGGTGGCAACTCTGGGTCGAGCGACTTGGCGACAGCGATGGTGTTCGCGTCAAGCGTCGGGGCGACCAGGCGCAACGTCTCTTGTACGAGCGCGTTGAGATCCACTGCCTGCATCACCGCACGCCGGTGTTGAGTTCGTTGCAAGAGCTGGCGCAGGATGGAGACGATGAAATCGAGCTGCTTGCCAACGACGCCGACGCGGCGCTGTGTGTCCGCGTCGTGCGGATGGTTGCGAGCTAGCAGTTGCAGGTGGCCGCCGATGGCGTTCAGCGGCGTGCCTATCTCGTGGGCGAGCGAGGCCGTCACCTGGCCGATGGCCGCCAATTTCTCGGTGCGCGCCAATCGCTGCTGCGTATGGAAGAGAGATTCATTTGCTGTGCGCAGGTCTTTAGTCGCGTCGGCGACTTCGGTGCGCAGTTCGTCCGTGAAGTTGCTGATGCGCTCGAGCAACTCTTCGCGCTCGCTGTCTCGCGCGCTGATGTCGTCAATCATGCGGTTAAACCCGCGCGCGATTTCACCCAATTCATCATCGCGGTGCACCGTGATCCGCGCTGACAAATCGCCCGACCGGGCCGCGGCCATTGTCTGCACGATGTCGTGTGCCGGGCGGCGGAAGAAATACGCGAACAGGAGATAGAGCAGACCAATGGAAGTGAGAATCGCGCCGCCAAATACGAGGTCGTGCTCGCGCGTCAGCTTGCTGACGAGCGCGTTGCGGGGGTTCTTCAATACAAGGGCGGTGACACAGCCATCTCCGTCCCGGTCTTTGATAGCGACTCCAATCAGCCAGTAGCGTTGCCCGCTGCGCAATGTCTCCAGCGAAACCACGTCCGGCAACGGCCGTTCCATTTCGCCGAGTTCGTTGTCCTGCGTATTCTGGTCCATCACCGGCAGGCGGGACGCAGCGGGCTTGGAGCTCGCTTCCAGGTGCAAGCCGTCTGGCGCGCGGTGATAGACATCGATCTGCCTAAAGTCCGGGTGCGAATTCATGGCATGCGTAATGTCCTGCTGCAACTCGGCATTGTTAGAAAACAACTCATGCGCGGTAATGCGCCCGGTAAGGGCTACGGTTTGGCTGACGGCGTTATTGTAATGATCCTCGTCGATGAGGGCCTTCGTGATTAATCCATGCAGGTAAAGCGAGACGAATAAAATCGCCGTCATCGCGCCGGCGACGAGCAGGAGAACCTTCCATTGAAGAGTGAGTCGAATATTCACAAATTGCTACGTACTGAAATTCTTGTCCGAGCAGCGGCTGCTCCCTCCCCAGCGACCGACCGATCGACCTGGCAGGTTAGCGTGCCGGTGCTCGGAGGCGCTCGGCGGGCCATCTCACTATGAACCTTTCGACAATCGCCTCTCGAATTCACCTGATTGACAACAACCACACACGCGCTCTGAGGCTCGACCACCTTGCTCAAAAAATGATGTCGAACCCGCCCGTGAAATAACGGCGGTACGAAGAAAGAAACTGACCGAACAGCGGGTCGGCAAGGTTCGACCGCACATCACGCGGGTTGAAGTGATTGGTCAGATTGAACCCGCGCAGCGAAAGACGGACGCCGTACTTCTTTGTCACCTGAAACTCTTTGGCAATCTCCAGGTCCAGCGCGAGAAAACGCGGAAAGCGAGTCTGGTCTGAGTTGCGCACTCCGACAAAATTCTGCCCCTCGTCGCGCACCGAGTAGGGGAACCCACTCCGCGCCTCGAAGATAGGCGAGAGCGTGACGCGATGCGGCAGCGCGATTGTGCCCCAGGCCAGCAGCCGGTTTGGCGCGTCAAACGGCAAGTTGGAGTACTGGTTTGGCCTGATAACCGGCGCGCCAAAATCGCCAAAATAACTATTGAAATCGTTCAGGTCGCCGCGCGAGCGCGAGCTTACGTAAGAGACGTAGAAAGACTGCTTTTCCGGAAGCGTGAAGCGGGCGGTTAATTCCAACGCGCGGTAAGTCGCCCGTCCCGCAGAGCGCAGCACGATCGCGCTCTGCCCGCGAAAGTCCAGCTCCGGATTGACGACGTAGATGTTGCTGGTGTGGCTATTGATGAAGTTGGCGCGCAAGGCGAGCAGCGAGTTGATAGTCTGATCCAGTTGAATGTTCCACGTCAGATTTTCGGGAACGAAGCCCGCGTCAACTTTCGAGAGCCTAAAGTCGAGTGGCGCGATCGGGGCGGTATCCACCAGCACGTTCGTGAAATGGCGGCTGTCAATAATCATCACGCCGTCCGCGGCGTAGCGCGTAACCGTGCGCGAAGGGTATTGCGCGAAAGCGCGGATGTTGAGCGGCACTTTGTCGAAGAAGAGGCCGATACCTCCGCGAATGATCGTTTTGTCATTCTTGAAAGGTGACCATGCAAAGCCGGCGCGCGGCGCCAGGTTCTGCTCGTTTGCTATGCGTTGATTCTCGTAACGCAAACCGAGATCAAAACTTAAATTGTGCCGTACCATCCAGCGATCCTGCACAAAGCCAACGTACTCCCGGTTGCTCTCGCGGATCGATGACGCGGCGTCGAAAGTGATCCGCTCGGCGCGCGTGCCGTCAGCGCGCACGATGTTGACGGGACGCGCGGAGTAGTTCATCCGGTTGCTTACGCTGTTGAAATCAAGCCCGACCTTGATCTCGTGCGAGCCGCGCAGGAATTGCTTAGATGGAAATTCGTAAACCTCGAACAACTCGAAGCGACGCGAGTGGCGATCTTGTGTATTGAAGTAGTTGCCTCCCTCGACGGTCGGCGTGAGCGTCTGCTCACCCGTTCCCTGCCCCCACACGCTTGCTTTGAAGCGCTTGACGGAAAGCGATGATTGCAGCAGTCCGCCGCCGAGCGAGTAACTGTCGCGCGCAGTAAAAACGAAATCCTTCTGTTTGTAATTTGGCGTCACGGGCTGCGGGCGAAAGAAGTCGAGCCCGACGAACTGATCACGCTCGGGGAAGTAGCCGAAAGTGTAGGTCTGCGTGTGGCGGCTGTTCAGGGTGAGATTGAATTGCAAGAAATAGCTTTGCGATTCGGTCTTCGTTTCGTTGACCGGAAAGGCGAGCCCGCGGACGGGTCTCTTGGCGATCGTGTATGAAAGCGACTGTGAAAGGTACAGGCGATTCTTAACGAGCGGCCCGTTGAAGTTTACGCGCGGCGTGTCTTCCGCCACGCCCACCAGGTGTCCGCCCTTGAATCGGAAGTCGGGAAAGAAATCGTTTACTTCGAGGTGCCAGCGGTTGCTGCCGCGGCGAGTTTCCACGCGCGTGACGCCGCCGGTAAACTGCCCGTACTCGGCTTTATATGGGTGCAAGAAGACCTGCACGGACTCAACCGAATCGACGGGCAGGTTCAAACGAAAATTGCCGCTTGCAGGATCGGCAGCGTTTAATCCGTTGACCAGGAGGGCGCTCTGTTGCTCGGTTGCGCCCTTGATGCTGATCTCGCCGGTCGAGGAACGCACGACGCCCGGCACGAGCGGCAACGCTTCGTCCACGCGGGCAGTGGCCAGGGGAAGTCTTTGCAGCGACCGGCGCTGAAGATTGCCCGTCGGAGTTGAAGCGCCGGCCTCAACGCTCGTCGCTTCGTCAGTCGGCGCGGCGATGGTGACGCTTTCGGTCACTGAGGAGACGACTAAGACCACATTGATCCCCGCCGCCTGACTATCTTGTATGACAAGATCCTTGCGGGTGAACGGTTCAAAACCTTTGCTCTGCACTCGAAGCGTGTAAGCGCCGGGCATGATCTTCTGAAAAACGGCTGCGCCCTGCTCATCTGCCGTCGCGCTTGCCACCACCACCTCAGGCGGACCTGGACGAATGAGCGAGCATGCCGCGCCGGAAACCGAATGTTGTTCGGCGTCAGTGACTATGACGCGTAGACTCGTAGAACCGTCCGATTGAAGTTCTTGTCCGTGGGAAGAAGGGGCGATAGAGAGAAGACACAGCGCGAACAGCGTAAAACTTCTCTTGATAACTGAGTCAGTCATTTCGATCAAGTCTTCCGGTCAGAAACTCCAGGCGAGCATTACTCCGTAGCTCCGCGTGCCTCGGCTGTAGCTTGGGCTATCAGTGGAAACAACTTAGATCGCGTAGTCGGCGCCCCCTTGTGCGTTTTGCCCCTCCAAGCTGGGATCATGATGCTTGAAATATACATACCGACCGATGCGGTAACCGATGGCGCTGCCGACCAACACGAGCCACTTCGGGTCGTCACCATCCAAGCGAAAGGGCGAAGTCCAGATAGCGCGCTGGTCGCGCAGAATATTTTGAAGAACTCTCTTTCGAGCGAAGGCGATCGCTGCGGAGTCGCCGCGGGCGTAGGTCTTGCTCCTGGTGTAACTACTGCCGGAAGAGTCTGCCCCGAAGCGCTCGCGGCGAGCAGGATGATGATTGCCAGAAACGTCACAGCGCGGTGCGAGTAACTTTCTCTGCTTGCATCTCTGATCATTGTCAATCTCTCAAATAACCATACCGCGTCAGGCGTAGCTCACCATCTCTGACCAAACCAATGCCCGGCGTGTAATACTTGTACTCTTTGCTCCGGGTTTCGAGCGGCGTTGTCTCTTCCATTTTAAGGCAACCTTGAAATGTTCCTGCGGGGACTTGCACTACCTCGGAAGTGCTGACGTTCTCCGCTCGATCCATGGCAACCTGCGGCGCGATTTCCTGATGATATCTGGCGCCCAAAAGAACGGTTCCGGGCATAATCAAACCGAATCTGGCTCCGTTCACGCCGGCCTCCCAGGACCCTTTCTGATTAACGGCTCGGCCATCTTTGTACTCTTTCGAATCCTCTCCAAAGTAATACACACTGTTCGTGCGTTTGCTGATGGCAAAGAAGTTCCGCGAAATCTCTATGACCAGGCCGTCTTGTGTTTCGCGCTCTTCCACGATCCGCGTTTCCACGCCGTCAATCTTTTTCACTTCACCGAGAACGGTAATTCTCAGCTCAGTCTTCTTCCCATCTTCAGCTCCCTCCAAGACGAGATAGTATCCGGGCTCCAGCACGAAGAAGGGATTCTTGCCCCTATTGACAAGGTCGGCTTTGTCCTCCAGAAATGAGTCCGTCCATTTCGTCTTTTCCGTCCGGTCAAAGCGGGCAAAGATCATTTGCGCGCTGCACATCAAGAGCGCCAACGCTGTAAATCGCTTTGCTTGATTCATACATTTAGTCTCCTGCTTCTAGTTTTTCCTTTGACTTCGACTGACGCCGACACACCCCTCAACGTGCTATCAAATTCTAAAAATCAATCTCGAACTTGCCGCGCACGGACGTGCCCAAACTGTTGAAGAACTGTCCAAAGCGCGGGCTGGTGGCGTTCTGCTGCACGTCGCGCGGGTTGAAATGGTTCGTGAAGTTGAAGACAGCGACGCCGATACGCGCGTGTCGTCCGTCTAACATGGGGACGAACCCTGGGATATTAAAGCCCTTGGTTACCTGCACGTCGAGCGAAAGAAACTTGGGAAATCGTCCCGCGAGATTGCGCCCGCCGGCGAACTCAAGCTGCTCATTGATGCGCGAATAGGGAAAGCCGGAGCGAATCTCCAGCGTCGGCGAGACGTTTATCTGGTGGGGCAGCTTTAATTGTCCATAGACAAGTAAGCGGTGCGGCGCGTCAAAGGAAAGCGGCGCGTATTCGTTCGAACGCACGACGAAGGCTGGAAAATCGCCGAGAAAGTTATCCACTGTGTTGAGATCACCGCGCGCGCTCGACCAGGTGTAGGAAGCATTCCAGTTGCCGAGGCGCTGTTTGTTATAGGTCGCGAGCAGTTGCAACTCCCGGTAGCGCGAGCGACCGCGACTGCTCAAGACCAGCGCCCCCGTGTTGACTGCACCCGCCCGCGGCTCTATAAGAAAATCATCGGTTGTCCGACGTTCGAGATAGCCGACGCGCGCAGTCAGGTTCTTCGTGATGCCTCGATCAAGCTGCAAACTCCAACGCACGCTGCGCGGATTGCGCAACCCTCCGTCAATGGTGTTGTTGAAAAGACGCGGGCCATCGGTAACGGTCAATCCATCGGGCGCGAGTCTGGTGACAACGCGCTCCGGCAGTTGCGTAAAGTAGCCAACTCCGAATGGTGTGCGGTCATAGAATAGCCCGATGCCGCCGCGTATGATCGTGCGATCGTTTTTCAGGGGCAGAAACAGCAACGAGAAGCGTGGCGAAAAATTGTTCTGCCGCGCGATTCCGTCGCGATCAAAGCGCACCCCTGCGTCAATCGTCAGCTTGGGATTGACGACCCAACGATCTTGCGCAAAGCTGGTCAGTTCGCTGGCGTGGCGTGCAACTGCACCCGCGCCCACAAAATCAATGCGCTGGGCCAAGGTGTTATCCAGTCGGCGGATGAAAATGGAATTTTCGCTGAACGTACCCGAGACGTTCGTGCGATCCAACTCCATGCCGAGCTTGAACGAATGTTCTCCCTGAAACTTGAAAGGGCAGGCGTAATAGGTCTCCTGCCATTGCAGGCGCGGAGCGCGTCGGCGCGTGTCGGCGAAGTAGTTGCCTGTGTTGATGTCAGGGGTGAGCGTCAATCCCTGCGCCCCTTGCCCGAAGACGTCAACGCTGAAAGTTTTGTAGCTCAGTCCGGACAAGAGAAACGAGTTGTTGCTGAAGATTGCCTGCTCTGAGATGGAAAAGAGCATGCCGCGCTGCTTGTAGTTAGGCGTAACGCTTTGCGGATTGAAACTGTTGAGTCCGACGTAACGAATCTTTTGGGGAAAGAGGGCGGCGACAAACTTGACGCGGTTGTTCTTATTAAGCGTCAGATCAAGCTGTGTGAAAGAATTGAAGCTCTCCGAAGAGGTGTTGTTGCGCGGCGCGAGCTGGCTCGGAACGTAGGCGCGAGAGAAGCGATACTCAAATGACTGGAGGAAGTAGAGCCGGTTGTGGATCACCGGCCCGCTAAAAGTCACGCGCGGTCTAAAGGAATCAATCCGGCCTCCAAATATGTTGTGAAAAGTCGGAAAGAAGCGCGCGGCTGCGATCTTGAACTTGTCGCCGCCGCCTTTAGTCTCCAGGTTGGTCACTCCGCCCGTAAACCGTCCGAACTCTGCTCCGTAAGGGTTCTCTTCGATCTGCACGCTCGCCGCCGCTTCAATCGGGATGTCGAAAGCCAGGTTGCCCGTGACGGGATCGGTAATGTCCGCGCCGTTGACCGTATAGGCGCTCTGCCCAGCGCGCGCGCCCTTCACATGGTCAAGTCCATCACTGCCGCGCACGACGCCGGGCGTTAGGGGCAATGCACTCTGGTAGTTTTCCGCGCGCAAAGGCACATTCAGCAAAGTGTCCGTACGAACGATATTTGAGGTTGTCGTTTCAGCCGTGCTGAGAAGTCCTTCTTCTTCGCGCACGGTGACGCTTTCGCTGACCGTCGGCGTCAACTCGATCTCGACATTGAGCGTCGCACCCGACGTCAGCTTAATATCGCGCGTCACACTCGGCAATCCGCTGGCTTCTGCGGTTAGCAAGTACGTTGCGGCCGGCAGGTTGATGAAAATGAAACTTCCCGCGTCGTCCGTAGTCGTCTTAAAAACTTGGCTTGGCAGCTCTCGGTTGGCGAGTGTCAGGGTTGCGCCGGAAAGCAGTGTCGAGCGGGCATTGGTGGTGCCGGCCGCAGTCGTGGCCCTGACCGTACCCTTAATGCTCGCGGCCCCTGCTCGCACTGTCGCGGCGAACATCGTACTTGACAGAAACATCCCGGCCGACCACAGCGCGAGAACGTAGAACCACCTGAACCTCAGCGCTTGGGCGATGAACAGGCGTGACGCGCGCGTGCGCGGGAGAATTGCTGCCGCATGTTCCCTGCCTGAGCAAGGTTTATGCCTGTCTAGAAAGACTGTGAAAGATCTGTGGAGGGGCACAAGACGCGGCAATTTGTCGCGCCGCGCGAGGCGGGAAAGTGACATCGCGCCGCTGAGAACGCTCTCGTCGGTAAACAATTACTTGCCTCCGATGTTGAAGGTGTAGCGCAATAGCAGCGTGTGACGCGGAGAGGTCTGACCGAAATCAGTAGAGAAGACGTATTCGGCAAGGAAGTTCCGGTCGAACCGCCAGCCGACGCCGAAGTTCGAGAAGTAATCGGTGAACCTGTCACGGGTTCGCCCATCAGGTGCAAAGAGGCCATCGGTCGTTAGCCTTCGCCCGAAGCGATCAGCGAAGAGATTGAGATCGGTCACGCGCGACTGGGTCAGCGAGAGGAGAGAGCCGCTCACGAAGAGTTTTCGCCAGACATCCGTCTGCACCGCCGCGTGCAACGAAAGGAAGCGAGCCGTCTGTCGTTCATGTTCGAGCGGGTTTCCGGTCAAGTCCTCGCCCCGCAGACTGCGTGTACGAGCAAAACCGCCTTCCACGTCGAAGCTAAAGACGGTGCGCGGGCGTAGCGCGTATCCGATCCCGAAGCCTAGCGTTGCGCGGGTCGCTCTGGAACGCTCATTCGAATCCACGATAACCGATTGGTGGACACCTTCAACGGTCCTGCCGAAAAATAGAGTCCCCTCTGCGCCATAGAAGAGACGGCGCATGAGGGGGCCTCGCAGCCGAACACCAATCTCTGACGAATTGCCCTTCGCGCTCGTCAAGTCCAACGGAAGAGGGACTCCGTCCAGCGTGCGCAAACGATTGTGGTCGTTGGCAGACGTGTCCCCATACCGATAAAAAATTCCGAGCTTGCTTGCTGCTCCGATATCTCTCGTCAAGCCAACCGTAAAACGCGTGCGCTGCACACGAGCGTGCGATTCGACTCGCTCACTCTGCGTTAGTCCACTGCCGTTGTCTTGTGTGGTCAAATTAAGGAGTGAGCCTCGCTGTGTTAAGAAGTCCAAGCCGACGCCGATGCTCGTGCGCCCGTCAGCGCCGAAGCGCCGGGCAGCAATTAAAGAACCGGTAAAGAACGAATTCGTCGTGGAACCAACTGTAGCCCGCGACCCTGTTGTGCCAGCCGTAAAGTCCGGGCCTGATAGACTCACATTCTCGTCAAGCGCAAATGATTGGACCCCGTTGCGCGAGAAGGCAAAGCTTGCGCCCAACACGGCGCGCTGTTTTGGGTAAGGTTTGAAGAACGAGACCTGGGGCGAAAGGCTGTAATCAACTGGACGCGGATCGCCGAAGCCGAAGGCCGCTCGCCCCTCTTCGTTATCACGCGTGCCGCCAAAAGACGGAAGCAGAAAGACGCGGCCTTCTGCGGTGCTAAACTCTGTGGCGTAGGATGGATTTTCAAGGCTGTCTAAATGCGAATCTGGAAAAGCGGCGAAGCGCGATGCCAATGGCGTCTCGCCACTATCCACGATACTGTCAACGTATCTCTCGTAAACACCCGCCGCGGTTCGCTGAGTGTCGCTCTCGCTTTCATTGCCGGCGCCACTCGCCTGACTGCTCTTGTTGTTATGCTCACCGCGTTCATCTCGTTCGCCAATCTCGTTGGCCGGTCCAGGAGTGAAGAAACGAATCGGCTCGTTGGGTCGCACGATGACGCCGCGTCCCGGCTCTACCGTTACGCGGTCTCGCGGATCAGACAGTCTAGTCACCTCAACCAGCCCTTCGTAAACAACGACCTCGGTCTCTCCTCCTGTTCCGACCGAGACGCTGAACTCCGTGCCTCGCACGCCAATGGAGGCTGAGGGACTGTTGACTCGATAAGGGTTCGGCTGCGCGCCGAAGTGATTGACCTTAATGCGAACACGTCCGACGATGATCTTCAGCAGTTCCCGCAAAGAACCTGCCGCGCCGTAATCCTGCAAGATGACGCGCGTCCCTGGTTGCACGATAACGACGCTGCCGTCGCTAAGTTCGATGCGGACACGCCCGCCGCCCGAAGTGTCAACGACATCTGCCGGCGCCAAGAGTTCGCCTTGCCGGAGCGCGGAAGCAGGCCCAGCGCTTTTTGAGATGGTGGCTCTCCCGCTGACACTAGCGACGCGAGCTTCCACCATCTGCCCCCTAGCATAACCGCACGTCGAAGCGACGGCTGCCAAGATAACAAAGGCGCGGAAGAGGAGGGACACGAGCGGGCGTTCTCGTTCAAGCCGATATGCCAGAATGGAAGGGAAAGATAAACTCAAAGTATACCCGTGTGACTTCGATGAGAGTTATTCCGGTTCGCTGTCGGTTTCGGCCTTAGTCGTTACTTCCGCGTCAGCATCCGGTTCGGCCAGCGCCTCAAGACTGTACTTCGCAATCAGCCTCTGCACCGTGCGGCGG
>JALYXE010000500.1 GCA_030947265.1 Acidobacteriota bacterium | reverse complement strand
GGTGAGGGATCGGGTGGAACAGAAACACTCGGGATCGATTCGGGAGCGCCTTTATTCTCACCTACTAAATCGTCGCTGACTTCGTCGTGGAAAATTGGCGGCGGGCTAGCTTTTGTAGTAACCAATGCAAAGGACATCAACACTAAACCCGGAAGAAATTTGCGTAGTCTCATGGAAATACCTCCTACCGCAGTCTTAAGGAGTTTCATCTGGATTCTGGCTCGCTGGGGATCGAGCACTGGACATGAGCAACGCGAAGGGTCTTGCTGAGAAGGTGCCGCCTGGGTTAATGGCCACTTTTCAATTACCCGGATTTGCACGCCGAGTTATACGCGACAATTTCTGCTGAGGTATAGATTTTGTGATGGAAGGGCAGGCGTCTGTGACTAGCTGGCTTGAGGGTGTGACAACTTAGCCCGGGACTTAACTTAGGGCAGTTTGCCCAAAGCTTCCTGCAGCTTATCTCGATGGTTTCGAGAGAGGGTTAGTTGGGTGCCGTCATGCAGAATAATGCGATACTCCCCATGAAACCAGGGTTGCAATTCCTGTATCTGATCTATCCGAACTATTGAAGAGCGATGGATACGGACAAACTTCTTCGGATCAAGTTGCGATTCCAGACTACTAATGGTCTCTCGAAGTAGATGTGCCTTCTTTGCGCTGTGGACGGACACATAGTTGCCCTCAGCTTCGATCCAGTCGATCTCGTTCGCCTCAAGGAAGTAAATGCGCCCGTTCGCTTTTATGACGAGACGGTCCAAATACTTCTTGCCCGCCTTCAACTCTTCCAGCAGAGACACGATACGCTGGTCCATGCCGCTGGTTCGGTCGCGCATGATTTGTGCCCTGGCGCGTTGCCACGCGACATTGAATCTTTCCTGATCAAATGGCTTCAATAAGTAGTCCAGTGCGTGTACTTCAAAAGCACGGACCGCATACTGATCGTAAGCAGTGACAAAGATGACGTGGGGGATTTGAGCTTTCCCCAGAGACGCAAGCACTTCAAAGCCACCCAACTCGGGCATTTGCACATCCAGAAATAGCAGATCGGGCGAGTGAGCACGAATCGCTTCCAGTGCCTCGCGACCATTGCAAGATTCTCCAACAATGACCACCTGCGGGTCGTTCTGGAGCATTTCCCGCAGCATCCCGCGCGCAAGAGGCTCGTCGTCCACCAACAATACACGGATGTTGGGAGAGTCAGTCATAGCTTTTTACCGCAAGTCCGACAGGTTTCCGCGAGTGTTGGGAAGACTTCTGTTTCTGTTACACCACGGTCAAGTGATTTCTGGCAAAAAACTTTCGAGATTTCGGATTTACTGAAGGCCGGAGACTAGGCGATCTCTGCCTGGCTGGGAGCGGCGCTGTCTTTATGAAAGGGTATTTCCAGAGTCACGATCAACCCGCCATCGGGATTGTTCCTTAGGTCGAAGAGATGAGCCGCTCCGTATAGTCGTTCCAGCCGCGTTTCGGTATTAGCCAGTCCCAGACCTTTCTTGAATAGATTCTCGGATGTCCGATGTCCGGAAAGCCCGGGTCCGTTGTCTCGAACTTGAATACGAAGCGTCCCATTCCGATGTTTCGCTTCAATTTCTATCAGGCCCGGGGTTGAGCGCGGAGCGATTCCGTGGCGAATGGCGTTTTCTACGATAGGCTGCAGGATGAGGTTCGGCACTCTTGCTTCCAGAGTCTGCTGCGCAACGTTTATGCGGGTCACTAAACGGTTCTGAAAACGGATGCGCTCGATTTCGAGATAACAACTGAGAAATTCCATCTCTTGTTTTAGAGTTACCTCCTGCGAACCGGAGTTCTCCAGAGTGAGCCGTAGAAAATCTCCGAGACGAGTAATCATTTTGCGGGCCGCCTCGGTGTCTTTGTTAAGTAGCGCGGAGATGGAATGAAGAGTATTGAACAGGAAATGAGGATGAAGCTGCATCTTTAGCGCCTGCAGTTGAGCGTGCGAAAGTTGGGCCTCAAGCTGAAGAGTTCTGACCTGGCCTTCGCGATATCGTTGATAGTAGTTGAAAGCGTAACTCGTCAGAGCTATCAGGAGATATATGCCAATTCCCTCGCTGAAGTTTGCCACGACAAATCGGCCCATTCTTTCGAATGAGAAGGGTCTGCCCATGCTCAACCCCCAGTAAAGCCAATTGAACACATGACCAAGGGCCGTGAGGATAACGCTGAGAACAATGCTGATAGGAATATGGAGCAGAGAGCTGCGAATCCAGTTGTTCCGTTCGATCGGTAGCTTTGTGGCGGCCCAAAGCACAAATGGTGTGGCCAGAGCCCAGAGATAGGACCAGGTCATCTGTAAATAAAGTGAATCAGTTAATGTTACCGGACGTTCAGACCGGTATGAGGTGAAGTAGCCCTGAAGGGTGAAGACGATGCCTATGAAGGTCCAGATGCCCCAAATAAGTGCCAGACGCACCCACCGCCGCCGCCACATAGGAGCTTCGGAGTCATCTCCTGCAAACTCTTGATTTGACCTTTCAATCATGCGAGCACAGTGTAATAAGAACTAATCCCGGAGCAACGCGACAACTGAGCCGGCAAAGCCTTTCGTCCGAATCAAGTATGACTTTAGCGGCCAGGAAGGATTATTGGATTGGTTAGAAGGCATCAAGTTCCGCTTTTATAGTAGAACCTTGAAGAGCGGCGAACGCAACCGGGCGGAAGCCCACAGGTTATTCAAGCCTCGGATGCCGATTCTGACTTCGTGACCGCTATGAAGGATTGCGGAGGATACATCGGGTTCGGATTTCTCCAATTCCCTTCCCAAACATTCCGCCATTCCACACTGAGAGCCTAATGGTGAATTCGGGATAATTGACCATAACGCAAGCTCGAAGTTTGGCAATTCGTTTGTGATGAACTGGCTCCGGGTGATGGTCAAACGGCCTGAAAGGCTGACGACAAAACGCTGCAGCGCGAAAACAAATAGGCACGCGCCGCATCCAAGACGGCTACTACTATTGAACATTCAAGGTTAAACTGCGTATGTGATAATCAATCTGCATAATCGCCGGGCCGTGTCCCGCGGGGGTTCTTGCCTCAGCCGGCTCGATGACCACAGTGAACGGCGTTCCCGGAGCGTTTATGAAATTCAGTAAACTAATCTTGAAGAACATCCTGCGCAACAAGCGACGGACCTTGCTTACGATCTCCAGCCTGGTTGTTTCGTTGTTCCTTATCATCACCCTGGCCACGATATTGACGGAGTTCACGCGCGGCAGCGAAGCCTCAAGTCCTCTGCGCCTGGTGAGCCGGCATGCCGTTTCACTGGGGTTCGTTTTGCCCGTAGCTCATGCTCAGCGAATTTCCACTGTGCCGGGAGTCAAGAGTGTCATCCCCTTCAGTTGGTTCGGCGGAATTTATAAGGACGAGAAAAACTTCTTCGCTAACTTCGCTGTCGATGCCAGCAAGTTTCGGGAAGTCATGACTGAACTCAAGATGTCCGAGCCCGAGTGGCAGGCCTTCCAGAACGACAAGCAGGGGGCAATCGTCGGACAAAAGCTGGTGAAATTGTATGGCTTCAAACTCGGCCAAAGGATTACTCTGCGAAGTCCGATCTATGATCGCAGCGTGGAATTCGTCGTACGCGGCATCTGCACTGGAGGCGATGAGAAGACGCTGTTCTTCCATCACGAATATGTGAATGAATTAGTACCAACATGGGCCAAAGACAAGGTAAGCACATTCAGTATACTGGCGAACTCGGCCGAGGACGTGCCCCGCATCGCGCAGGCAGTTGATTCGATGTTTATTAATACCGATGCACCGACGAAAACGGAGAGTGAACGCGATTTTGCAATCAGCTTTGAGACGATGATGGGCGGTGTCAAACAGTTTATGTATGGCATCATGGCGGCCATTACGTTTTCTCTCTTGCTGGTTATGGGAAATACGATGGCGATGACCGTGCGCGAGCGAACCCGGGAAGTCGGAATGCTTAAAGCCCTCGGTTTCCCGCGCGGAACGATTGCCCGGCTATTTGTTGGCGAGGCGCTGCTCGTGACTACGGTGGGCGCTTTGATCGGCATCGGTGGAGCAATGCTGATCTTTAACTCGGTCGACTTGAGTCTTTATATTCCAAACTTTCAGTCGTTTGTGCCAACTGGCAGAACCCTGTTAGCCGCTTTCGCCGTCTCGCTGTTCGTTGGTATGGCCAGTGTGATCTATTCGGCATATCGTGTATCCGGCATGACCATCGCCGAGGCTCTGCGTAGCACGGAATAATGGCATTACCCCTAAAGTACAACTTTCGCAACATCACTGTCCGCAGATCCAGCACGTTAGCCACCGCGTTCACGATTGGCTTAACCGTAGGTGTCTTCCTGATGGTGATGGCGTTGGCGCGTGGTATTGATCTCACTTTAAGCAGCAGTGGTGAGCCCCTGAATTTGATCGTGTTGCGTGAGGGAAGCACCGCTGAGTTGAATAGCAGTGTATCTCGCGAAAACCTCAATAACCTGATGTACCTCGACGAAGTGGCGCGCGAAGGCGATCAGCCACTTGCCGCGCCGGAAATGCTGACCCTGATTTATAAAGCGCGAAAGGGAATGAGTCAGGGATCGAATGTCACCATTCGCGGTATTGGCCCGATGTCAAACAAACTACGCTCCGGTTTCAAGACCGTGGCGGGTCGGATGTTTCAACCGGGCCTGACTGAAGCGATTGTGTCTCGCCGGATCTCCGAGCGCTTTCAAGGTCTGGACGTAGGAGATAAATTCCGGGTGCAAGCCACAGACTACACTGTAGTAGGTTTGTTTGAAGCCGGTGGCAAGGCCTTTGAGTCGGAGATCTGGGTAGATGTGAACTCCCTGGCAAGTAGTACGAAACGAGAAACGTACTCCTCCGTGCTGCTGCGCGCTAATGATCAAACAGCATTGGGTTCACTGGCGAAGCGAATTTCGGATGATCAGAGATTGCACTTAAAGGCGCTGCCGGAGCGGACTTTTTATGAAGATCAACAAGGCGCTGCCTCCGGCATACTTAAAGGTCTTGCTGTCTTCATCGCACTCATTATGGCAATCGGAGCCGGCTTTGCGGGAATGAACACGATGTACGCAGCAGTGGCCAGACGAACCAAAGAGATTGGCACGCTGCGGGTACTAGGATTTCGCCGGCGCAGCATTCTCGTCGCCTTTGTATTAGAGTCGATTGCTATTGCCATCGTCGGCGTAGTAATCGGCATCCTGCTGGCCCTGCCATTGAACTTTGTTTCTACTGGCACGGCAAACTTTTCGACCTTCAGTGAGATCGCTTTTAATTTTCGCGTGACTCCTGGCT
>JALYXE010000497.1 GCA_030947265.1 Acidobacteriota bacterium | reverse complement strand
GGCCCAGCGTCCGGAGGCACAGCCTCTGATCTTGATTTGCCCGAGCCGGTAAGCCCGAGGCTTACCGCACTGCACGGCGGCAAAGCCGCACGCAGACTCACTGTATTGATCCTCTTCTACTTCACTGCCATCGGCTCCCTGCCAGATTTTGCTGCCACTGCACTCTACTCACTTTTTCGCGTAACAGGCCCGCACGACTGTCTTGATATTACCGCGGACGTGAAAATCGCCTTCAATCTCTACACTCAACGGATCGCACGCACGCACAAAATCGTCAAGAATTACATTGATCACGTGCTCATGAAAGATCTTCACGTTTCTGAATGAGTTGACGTAAAGTTTCAGACTCTTCAGCTCCACGCAACGCTCGTTGGGAACATACTCAAGGCTTATGGTAGCAAAATCCGGAAAGTCGGAAAAAGGACAAATTGCTGTGAATTCTGTGATTTCGAAGTTGATCTTTATCTCGCGACCTGGAAACTCATAGGCGAAGGTGTCGAGCGGAAATAAATGCATCTCCCCCCGTGGGGTCGAACGAACATCGAGACCCTGTTGATTGACAGGCTCTAAAGGACTTTCCCTGATTGCCATCGTTTACTCCTGGAAAACGGAGACTAGGATGTTAACCGAGCCTGCAACGCGCTGCAATTCAGCCGCAACCAGGGTAGTGGTGCAGTTTGAGTGCTTGGCGTTAGTACTAGATCCGGCCCATGAGGTCATCAGTACCACCACGCGGTACCAGGTGGGTGTTGCTTTCATACTCAATCAGCCTCAATTCCTTTCCAGAACCCACCCGCTACCGCGTGGTGGTACTGATGACCTCATGGGACCGCCACTATCGCAATTCAGGTGAGCAAACTGCATCAGGACCGCAAACAGCTTAGCCTAATTCCACCTGGTTCTGATCAAGCGTACGAAGGACCTCGGCCAAGAGTGAAAACCTTGACAAGTACGAGGCCTGCGACGAAGCCACCGACGTGCGCCGCGTAGGCGACGCCACCTTGCTGCGAGCCGCCACCTAACATTCCCAGTCCACTGATCAATTGAAAGGCGAACCAGATTCCAATAGCTACGTAGGCTGGGACCTGGGTGAGAAAACGAAACAAGAACACTGTTACGCGGCGCGTTGGGTAGAGCATGATGTAACCCCCGAGTACACCAGAGATCGCGCCGGACGCTCCCAGACTTGGAATCAACATACTACCAACATCGGTGGCGAGAGCCGCAGTGATGAAAACGTGAGCCAATGATGCGAGTACGCCGCAAACAAGATAAAAGATCAGATATCTCAGGTGGCCCATTCGGTCTTCGACATTGTCTCCAAAGATCCAGAGAAATAGCATGTTGCCGGCGATGTGTGCGATGCCACCATGCATGAACATGGAAAAGATCAAAGTAAGATAGACGGAAAACGGCGTCGGCTGGAGACCCGGGATCAAAAGCTGCTGCCCGGTGACGGGATGTTCCACCACACGATCCGGCGTTTTTACATCACGCCCGGTGACAATTTCCTGCGGCACGGTCGAGAATGCATAAGTGAATTTTTCGTTCGTGCCCAGCTGCTGCAGGAAAACAAAAACCAAAATATTGATGGCAATCAGCACGTAGTTGACGATTGGCGTTGTTGTCCGATCAGTATTGTCGTCGTAAAGAGGAAAAATCATTTTTGTTTACCCTGTCTCAGAGTGGAGTTTGGTCGTGCTCAAGCACCTTCTGCCGCTGAATCTGCAAAGGCCACGTCCCCCGCTTTTAGATCGAGGCGAACTTCCTCCCCAGTTCCGAAGGCGCGCGCGCGTTTCTCGTCAAATTCACCTTCCCAACGAGCCACAACTGCGGTCGCCATACAGTTTCCGAGAACGTTAACGGACGTGCGGCCCATATCCATCAGTTCGTCAATACCGAAGATTACTGCGACTCCTTCAATGGGCAAATTAAACGACGCCAGCGTGGCCAGCAGAATCACCAACGCGGCGCGCGGCACGGCGGCGACGCCTTTAGATGTAACCATTAATGTCAACATCATGATGAGCTGTCTACCAAAGCCCATGTGTTGTCCGGTAGTCGCTTCGGCGGCCTGGGCAACAAAAACTGAAGCCATCGCCAGATAAAGTGTGGTGCCATCCAGATTGAAGCTATAACCCGTGGGCATTACAAAGCCTACGATGCGCGGGGGCACGCCGAAACGTTCCATTACTTCCATCGCTTTAGGCAGGGCCGATTCACTGCTGGTCGTCGCAAACGCAATCACAAAAGGCTCGCGCACAGCCTTTATGAATTGCTTTATGGGAATGCGAGCGATTAGAGCTACCGCTCCCAATACCACAACGACAAAAACAAATAGTGCGAGATAGAGCGAGCCAATCAGCTTGGCCAGGTTGATAAGAACGCCCAGACCTTTCGTGCCCACGGTGTGGGCCATGGCCGCGCCGACACCAATCGGGGCAAACATCATCACAAAACCTGTGAACTTGAACATCACCTGCGACAGACTTTCGCAGAAAGTCAGAATTGGTCCACCCTTCGGTCCGAGCGCAGACACAGCCATCGCAAAAAGAACTGAAAAAGCTACTATCTGCAAAACGTCGCCGCGCACCATCGAGTCGATGAGACTGGCTGGAAATATGTGAACCAGAGTTTCGACCAGCGTCTTCGGATGATTCTGTGCAATTTGCGCCAGGTCAGTCGTGCCCGCCGACAGAGCGACTCCGACACCTGGTTTGATCAGGTTCACAACGCCTAAACCAATAAACAGCGCCGCAGTGGTTACGGCCTCAAAATAGACCAGCGCCTTCACGCCCATGCGCCCCACCTTTTTGAGGTCGCCACCACCCGCTATGCCAACTACAAGCGTGGAAAAGATCAGCGGAGCGATGATGGACTTAATAAGATTGAGAAAAATATCGCGCAGGAAGAAAATCTTATTTCCCCAGTCCGGCCTGATCCATCCGATAACACCGCCTAATACCAGACCGATCATGATCTGCGTGGTCAGATTGGGCTTGTACCAGGGACGAGCGGTTTTCTTAGCGCGTTGGGCCATGTTTTGAATTTGGGCAGTAAGTCCCGGGTATCGCCGGGCTTTTTAAAGAATGGTTCGACAAACATATTTTGTCGTTGATAACACTTCACGTTCCCGCATGAACGACAAGGCAAGGCCTTGTCTAACTCATCTTCCCCAGCGCAGCTTGTCGCGCAACACTTCAAAATAGTTTCTATTCGTCGGTTGGACGAGATTGAATGTTGTCTTGCTTTTCCGAATCACTACTCGATCCTCAACTTTCAAAGGGAAGCCGACCTGGCCATCCAGTGTTAACGCCACGTCCTCCTGATCAGTTTTCAAACACAATTCAATAACGGCGTCATCGGGTACGACAATAGGCCGATTTGAAAGCGTAAAGGGACAAATCGGGGTAATTACGACGGCGTTCATTGAAGGAAAGATCACTGGACCACCGGCGGAAAGATTATAAGCGGTCGATCCGGTAGGCGTGGAAACAATCAGACCATCTGCGCGAAATGAATTCACAAACTGCCGGTTAAGGTAAGCTTCTATCTCGATAATGCGCGCCAGGGCAGATTTATTTATTACGACGTCGTTCAGTACACGATTGCCCGTCACATTTTCGTGGTTCCTAAGCAGTTCGACCGCCAGCATGACGCGCTTGTCGAGGCGGTAGTTGCCGGAAAGAATAGACTCGAGCGCCGAATACAACTCTTCAATGCGAAATTCGGCAAGATAGCCCAATCCGCCGTAATTAACGCCCAGAACCGGCACTTCGACGTCACCCATCAGCCGGGCCGTGGCTATCATCGTGCCGTCGCCGCCGAGCACTAGAATTAGATCAACGCTTTGGGCGAGCTTGCCGGATTCGACTTCCTGGACCGCGCAACCGGTTTGCTGTTCAATTCTGTCGCCTTCAATTTCAGGGCCACCAAACAGTGAGATTTCGCGGTCACCAAGCCAGCTAGCGAGCTCGCAAATAGTCTTCAACGCGTCGGGCTGGTGTGGCTTGAGAACTATGCCAACACGCTTTATAGAGGAGATCGTCATTCCGCTGTCTGGTTTACCGACCGTTCACGACTTGGGTGTTAGGAAACGCTGGCAATGGTAACTGCAAGCGCGACTGCGGAGCAACGGCATGCGGGGGCACGGGTCGAGAGTCAAAGAGCGGGGGCAAGCCCATCTTCTATGAAGCCGGGTCGTGTCAAGTGAGGTTCGGTTGATTGGTTCGACCTTCTATCCGAGCTGCCGCAACTATTTTTGACTTCCTTGCGGGCCCTCTCAACGGTACGACCGACGATGCCCATTC
>JALYXE010000487.1 GCA_030947265.1 Acidobacteriota bacterium | reverse complement strand
CTCGTAGCGCGAGACCGTCGCCGCCGCCAAGCACCAGTACGTGACGCGCCGAGCCGGCCAGCATGAGCGCAGGATGGACCAACGCTTCGTGATAGCGATACTCATCAGTCGAACTGAACTGGAGGTTGCCATTCAGAAAAAGCTGAAAGCCCGCCCGCCCACGGGTAATGACGAGGCGCTGGTAGGGCGACGAGCGAGCGTAAATGATCTCGTCCGCAAAGAGGCCGTCTTCGGCCATGGATGTGAGGCGGTCAGCCTTAATTACTCCCACGAACAGCAGTGCGATTACGATTGCTGCCCGTCCTCGCAGTCCCGGAAGATTGCCCTTAATTAGCGGGCGCAGTACCCAGGTACCCCAGAGACCAACAACTGCATTGAGAATTCCAAACACTAAAGACGTACGGACGAGGCCCAAACGGGGAACCAGAAAAACAGGGAACAGAATCGCGGCCACCAACGCGCCCACGTAGTCGACGGCAAGTACGCGCGAGACCAATTCTTTAAAGTCCAGATTCTCCTTAATGATTCGCATGAGCAGCGGCAATTCCAGACCTACTAGCACTCCGATGGCCAAGACAACGAAGTAAAGCACCAGGTGAAAATAACTGAGGTTTGCAAAACTGAGGAACAACAGTGGAGCCGAGACGCCACCGAGGATGGCAACGCCAAGTTCAACTTCAATGAAATAGCGGGCCAGGTTCGTATTGATGTAACGCGAGAGCCATGCGCCCACGCCAAGAGCGAAAAGATAGATGCCGATGATCAGTGAAAACTGCGTGACTGAATCGCCGAGAACATAGCTCGCAAGAGTGCCGGCGATCAGTTCGTAAATCAGCCCGCAAGTGGCGATGATTAGCACATGCAGGAAAAGGATGGGTGTGCGGTTCATTAGAAGAAATAGTCATCCGCAGACTACGCTGATTACACCGACTAAGAACAGGCCGCAGGAGCGGCAGGCAAACGCACGAATGATCAAATGCCTGGTTGGCGTGTTCCTGCTCCTGCCTGCTGCCCCTGCCTCCCGGTTTTCTAATCGGTAATCTGCGTAATCTGCGGATAGTTGCTGGACGACTAACCATGAACCGCAGACGCGACAATCATGGCGATGCCGATAATCACCGAACCGATCAGTATCGCAAGGGCTACGTTCTGATCGTCCTCGATCTCTTTGCGAGTCGAGAAAGGCGCGATCTTCACGATGATCAAAAACGCCACCGCGAATAACACAATTCCGACGAGCGCAAACACAAGGGTGGTCACCACCAGGTTAGCCAGTTGATCCATGGGCACTATCAGCGCCAGGGAGTATGAGTCGGCCATCTATTTTCCTCCATGAAAGCCGGAGTGCCAGAAGTGAAATGATCTGTAGCCACCCGGCGAGTTGCGCACATCCGCAGGCAATACTTCCCTCCTTGATGTCTGAAACTCCCATCCCTGGAAGGCAGAAATGCCATATAGCAGAACAACCGCACAGCCAAATACCAGATAGAATTTTTTAAGCATAAAGTTCGCGGACTCAGTGGTTTGTTCTTTGTTCTTAGTTATTAGTTCTTTGTGCTTTGTACTTTGAACTGTCTTTGCCTCAGCCCGCGGAGCGGGCGAGAGCATAAAGCCTGGGGTGAAGCGCAGCGGAACCCCAGGAACCTAAGCGGCAAAGAAGCCAAGTCCGCGAAGTGCGCGGCAGCGGAAGGGCTGCACAATCTGCGAACTGTAGTCTGGTCGGTTGGCTGCCGCCCGACTGCGCGGGCTCGGGTTGATGTCTCTTGTAGTCCTGGGGTTCCGCTGCGCTTCACCCCAGGCTTTATGCTTTCGCCCGCTCCGCGGGCTGAGGCAATACAAAGAACAAAGTTCCAATTACAAAGAACGAAGCTCAAAGTACAAAGAACTAAGAACAAAGTTCAAAGCACAAAACTCAAAGCCCAGCATTCTTAATCATCGCCATCGTCATCGCTTTGAGTCCCACCCGCCGATCCACCGTACATACTATCCTTCCAGCGCCGCCCTTCGAACGTCCGCTTCCTGACGAATACAAATACCGGGACAATTGAGATAGCAATCAGTGCCATTAACCAATTAATGCCGCGCCACACTCCCTGTTCAATTGTCACGCTAAGCGGCGGGGATTGCTGCTGCCACTGCTCCCACTGCCCCTCGAGCCGCAGCGTGTATGTGCCAGCGGGTAGAGCGGAGAGAATAACGTCGGTCGCCTGGCCTCCTTCTGACCATGACTCGCCATCTTCGACACCCTGGTAATACTCAACAGGCATCGCAAATGGCTGGACCAGGCCTGTGTCCTGATTGATCAAATCTCCCTCGAAATAAACCCAGCTGTTATTCACAGGAGCAGTAGCGGTTATCTTGATATTTTTTCTCCCTTCCAGCGTGAAGGGATCGCTAAACACGGTCTGTGTTCCATCCGAGTTGGGCAAAGGCTGAAACTGATAGCCCTGCTGAAACACCTGCCTGTGACCCGTGGTCAGCACAAAGATGATGCCCAAAACGACAATGACAGCCGCAAAGGCGAGCCAATACTTTCCTACACCCTTGTGTGGATTAGGCTGATTGGGCGCCACCAGGCTGGGACGTGCCAACCCGCTAATGCCGAATGCTTTCTCAACTTCAACCGGGCTTAGATATGTTCCAAGTGAGCAGTTGATTTCACCCGAGGCGCTTGCCTTATTCGGAGCATAGGACCAGTTAATCGGCGAGCTGCCCGCGGAGTCATACGCCTCTTGCGGCACTATGGTCGTCAACTCGATCGAGATCATCTCAGGTGGGCGAATATAATCGATTGCTCGAGCTTTCTCGCCGCTGGAAATCTTCCAGTAAAACTCACCGGCGACATACCCGACAGTTGCGGTCGCATCCTGAAATATTTTGAATTCCTTGCCTTGAAACGTCGCACTCTTAAAACCTTCTGAGACTTCTCCTGGTGGCACCGATTTCACAAAACTCCATTGATTGTCGCTTTGGACCAACCAGCGAAAACCGATCTGAGGGTTGTAAAGAAGATACTCAAACCAATAATAGATCTGGTCGAACGTAACGCTGCGTGTTACAAAACCAATCACGGTCAGCTTGCCTTCCTTAAACTCGCCGGTCGCGCCCAGCGGAATTGACGGCTGAACAGCGCCCGGCTTGAGAGCCTGGAGAAATTTGAGCTGGCCTTGATGAATATCCAGCAAGGAACTGCAATTAGGGCAAGTAACTCGCTCGCTCTTATCCGGGGCGCGTAGCTCTAATGGACCACCGCAGTGCGGGCAGTTAAGCTGTGCCGCAGCGGTGCGCTTTTGTTCTCGCTCTGGCACGCGGGCGCCCACAACGCCAACCTCAGCCAGCGTTACCTCTTTTCCAATGAAGAGTAGTGGGGGCGACTCGCTATAGTCGATGGTTGCGAATGCTTCGTATGGACCGGAGAGATCTGCGTACGCAAAGGTCTCGTTTGGCACCAAACGCCAGGGTATTTCTCCTTTGGCCGCGACCGTGCGCGCGACTCCTTTCTCAGCAACGATCAGCGGTATTGAAACAGGGATGGACGCCACCGGATGTCCAAGCTGGAGGGAGTCGAATGAGGGAATCGCAACGTTTGCGGGGAACGAAATCTCAAAAGTAAAATAGAAGCGTCCCTGCGCTTCGGCTAACCAACCCCAACGGCCGTCGGCAAATGCGGCGTACCATTCATCCCACACGCCGCCAGCTTCGTGCCCTAACTGCGCGCGACCGGTTAATTCGAAAGCGACGCCGTGATGCTTTCCTTTTAGACCAACATCGAGCGGCGAGCCGGTGTCTACAAGTTCAGCGACTTTGCCGAGATCTTCGAGCGCTCGATCTGTCCTGGCCACGACTGAGTGGCAATATTCGCAGACGACAACAATCGAGGAGCCGGTCTTGAACGAAATCGAAGCGCCGCATGCAGGGCAGTTAGCCTGAAGCACACTCATGATTCTTTGGCGAGAGCAAACTGGAGAGAATGTTTTAGAGTTGGCAGATCAGGTATTGCAGCGTGCCGCTCAACTGCGCGCACGCTCACGTCCTGGGCGCCAAGGAAATCGCGCAAAAATTGTGCCCAAGGCCACTCCGGTCGGGAACGACAACAATAGAGATTGATCGTGGCCAGTCCGTATTCGGGATAGGTATGACAGGTAAGATGAGATTCGGACAGGAGAGCCATTCCGGTCAGTCCTCCCGGCGGCGGAAACTGGTGCCATAGGATTTCGTCGACGACCTGCAGCTGCAACTCAGTAACGACTCGCTTGAAGACCGCCTTCAGCAATGCGAGGTCCCGCAAAGCGTCGGGCCTGCAGCCGTTAGCGTCTACGATCCATTCCGTCCCTGCGATCATGAGAGTTAACGAAGTCGCGTAATCTTGTCGTTTCGCGGCGTTGCAACGTTATGCCGCAAGCACAGTCGGGTTATGCGCCGCGGCCCAGAATCCAATTACTGCAAAGCTGGGACAATTGAAGTGGTTTAACCGATTACGAGGGGGGAGCTTAGGCTAACAAGTTATTTTTTGCAATAGATTGGTCCCAGATTATTTCGAGTGACGACTGCAATGCCTTTTCATCTGGAAGTGACTGGATCTCAGTCGTAGCTGAATCCGATTAAGCGAAGCTTCTTTGACTTATTGCATTTTGAGGAAGTTATGGATGCACTGGAGAACTTCTATGGAAATGAGACTCTTGGACTCATTTTGGACTCGGTGGGTCTGAACGCTGATCTACGAAGAATGTCGAAGGAGTTGGTGCCGGAGGTCGGACTCGAACCGACATGAGTTTGACCTCGCCAGATTTTGAGTCTGGTGCGTATACCAATTTCGCCACTCCGGCTTCGCGGCAACAGATAATAAGTCGACCTGTTCGGGAATCGCAACCGTAAGGGGTTTTGGCACGCCCCGGAATCCTTGTGGATCTTTTCAGTATCTTCATCTTCCCTTGAAACTAATCTTTGACCGCGCAGGACGGGTACTGTTATTTTCGCTTCGCAACGTGAAAGCAAAAATCCTTTTGGAAGCTAAACATTCCGGAGCGGAGCGTAACCCATCAGCTGGGTTTGGAACTATTCCGACTCTATTTGCTTCGCCGTCTCCTGCCAAAGCTTCGTCCGAATCTTTTGCTGAAGGTCAAGCCTGCGACAGTTCCCTGAAGCCGCCTTTGAAGTGGGCAGGCGGGAAACGTTGGTTGCTGCCTCACCTGGCGCCACTCTGGCAACCATATTCGTCAAGGCGTTATGTTGAGCCTTTCTGCGGCGGGCTCGCGGCACCGCTCGGTTTGAGACCTGAACGTGCTCTATTGAATGATATCAATCCACATCTCATAAACTTCTACACTCATTTGCGACGAGGTCTCGAGCCAACAGTTAAAATGAAAAATGATGAGGAGAGTTTCTACCAGCACCGCCGCCGTTTCAATAAACTGATCAAAGACGGGAAATCGCAGAGCGCGGAAGCCGCTCAGATCTTCTACTATCTAAACCGCACCTGCTTCAACGGGCTTTGCCGGTTCAATCAGAGCGGCGAATTCAACGTCCCGTTTGGCAGACATAAGTCGATTAACTATGCCACTGACTTTTCTCTGTTCCGTCGAGTCTTGAGTAACTGGACGTTCACCAGCAGCGATATTGGTTCGCTGCCCATCGGGCCGGCCGATTTCATATACGCGGATCCACCTTATGACGTGGAATTCACAAGCTACTCCGCCGGTGGTTTTAGCTGGGAAGATCAGGTTCGAACAGCAGAGTGGCTGGCCGCTCACGCCGGGCCCGTCGTGCTCTCGAATCAGGCTACGAAGCGCATCGTTGAGCTTTATACGAAGCTGGGATTCAGGATTAATTATCTGGCTGGGCCAAGGCGGATTAGTTGCACGGGAGATCGTACTGCAGCGCGCGAGGTTTTGGCGGTGAAGAATCTGATGAAGTGTTAACCAGCGGGAGGGCGGGCGGGGCACAGCCGCCAGCCCCGCTGGCGCGCCAGGCCCCTGTCTTTCTAACTCAGAGCTTATTTAAATGGACACTTCAGAACGAGCATGGCTGCCAGACCTCATCCATACGAGCGACCGCTTTCAGGCTAATACCGCAATTGTGAGCGACCAGGCAGGACGTATTCTACGACTCATCCCTGCGAAGGATGCAGAAGACGCCATCCCTCTCAACAACCGAGCGCTTCTTCCCGGTCTCATCAACGCCCATTCCCATGCCTTTCAGCGCGTGATTCGCGGCCACACTGAATATCGCACAGCGAACAGCAACGACGGCTTTTGGACCTGGCGCGAGATGATGTACAGCGCAGCTACGCGCCTGACGCCGGAAGATGTATACGATGCCTCGCGCATGGCCTTTCTCGAAATGGCATTGAGCGGCGTTACGGCTGTCGGGGAATTTCATTATCTTCATCATGGACCAGATGGCGTCGCTTATGATGATCCGAATCTGATGGCGAAAGCAGTTGTGCGCGCGGCTGGAGATGTTGGCCTGCGCATCGCACTGCTGCGAGTTGCTTACGCCCGTTCCGGTTATGAGTCAGAAACAAATCCTCGTCAAATCCGCTTCATTGAAGAGACGCCCGAAGCTTATTTGAAGAACGTAGAGCAACTAATGGCAGATGTGGGCCAGGGGAACGCGTGGGTAGGCGTCGCTCCGCATAGCGTGCGCGCGTTGCCACTGGATTATTTGAAGGAAATTATTGAATTCGCGAATGAAAGGATGCTTCCTGTGCACATGCACGTTGCGGAGCAGCCGGCTGAGGTTTCCGCCTGCATTGAAGAGTATGGCAGGTCGCCGGTTGCCTTGCTTGCCACGGAAGGTTTGCTGAGCGACCGATTCACAGGTATACACCTGATTCACGTGTCACCAAAAGCTGTGCGCATGCTCGCGGAAGCTCGCGCGATGGCTTGCGCGTGCCCGACGACAGAACGAAATCTCGGCGATGGGATCGTTCCGGTTGATGCATTTTTTAAACAAGGCGTGCGCGTTGCGCTGGGGACTGACAGCCAGGTACAGATCGATCTGCTTGAGGATGCGCGTGAGCTCGAATACCACCTAAGACTCCAGAAGATGGAGCGCGCCGTTTTGGCGGCTGATGATAATGATGAAGAGTCAGCGCTTGCGGCACGACTCTTTGACTGCGCGACCGTCCACGGCGCCGACAGTATTCAAGCGCCTGGTGGCGCTCTGGAACCGGGACATCCCGCTGATTTCTTCACGGTTGATCTCAACGATCCCACAATAGCCGGAGCTTCGCCCGGAGATCTTCTTTCGAGTATCGTGTTCTGCATGTCAAGGACAGCGGTGAGAGATGTAGTGATTGGCGGGAAGCGGATCGTTGAGGATGGGAGACATGTTCAGCAGGAACAGATTGTTGAGAGATTCAAAGTATTGCAGAAGAAGCTGTGGGATTGATTCCGCAGACGAAAGATAAGAGGGCTGAGACAACCCAGCCCTTTCCCAACTTGAGAGCTACTCTGATAGCTGGGTTAGCTTTGAATTGAACGCTTTCAATCAAAAATTAGAGCTCAACTCCCATAGGCTCAGGGTCAGGGAGGAGGGTTTGCCCCTGCTCTTCTCCTCCAGTAAAGAAAAAGTATGACTGTACAGCGAACACTCGCCGAACTAGTTGCCATCGATTCCGTCTCGTCGCGCACAAATTCAAAGATGATCGATTACCTGTGGAACCGGTGCGAGGGGATGGGGCTTAGTCTCAAGCGACTTCCCTACACGGATGAAGGTGGCGTCGAAAAAATTAACTTGATTGCTCTGGCGGGCACCGAGTTATCCCACCACAGCGAGGTCGAGCTGGCCCTTGTTGGCCATACCGACACCGTCCCGTATGATCCAAACTGGCACGAGGCGCTAAGACTTACCGAACGCGAAGGAAAACTTTACGGGCGCGGGGCTTGCGACACAAAAGCGTTTATCGCCGCGGCACTGACGGCCGTCGAATTAGTGGATCTAAAAAACCTGGCGCATCCATTAGCCCTTATCTTTACTGCTGACGAAGAGATTGGTCTGTTGGGTGCGAAGCGATTGGCTGATGCGCGGGTGTTGCGGGCGCGCTACAGTATTGTTGGCGAGCCTACTTCCTTACGGCCCATGCGCGCCGGAAAGGGTTATTGTCTGGCGGAGATCACTTTAAGAGGGCGTGAAGCCCATAGCGCTTATCCGGACCTGGGAAGCTCAGCAATCTTTCGAGCGGCAGGACTCATTGGTGAAATTGAAAACTTCGCCGATGAGCTCAAGAAGGAACATCACGCCGCATTTGATCCTCCATACACCACTCTCAACGTCGGTCTTATTCGCGGAGGTACGGCCAAAAACGTCATTCCCGGAGAGTGCCGCTTCACGCTCGAATGGCGTCCCATCCCAAGCCAGGAAGCGGAGCGACTGCTTGCTCTACTTTCTGCAGCAATCGAACAACAGAAAACACTCGATCCCGGGTTTGTATGCGACATCGATGCTGGGCGCGCGGACAAAGGCTTTGAAACGTCCGCCGATTCCACGATCGTCAGGCTGCTGGAAAGGATTACCGGCAACGAGGCGGGTACCGTTGCGTTCGGGACTGAGGCTGCGCAGATGACTGAATTAGGCGCCGAAGCCGTTGTGTTCGGGCCCGGCGACATTCGCGTGGCGCATCAAACGGGTGAGTTTGTCCCTATTAATGAGCTTGAGAAGTGTGTCGAAATATTAAGGAAGGCCGTAGACGCGTTTTGCGCCCAGCTGAATTGCGATTGAGGCGGTCCCATTAGGTCAGTAGCCAGTCTCAAACTGCATCGGGACGTCGCAGGCAACGAGGCAGCACTTTATTCCATCGGAACTGTCAGACTTTCAACCCAGCAGCTCGCTTTTTATATGAACCGCATTACTAATAACTTTCTTCCTCTTGCAATAATCGTTGCGGTCGCCGTGTTTTGGTCGCTAAATACCGCGCCTCAGTCTTCAAAATCAACGACACCTCTTACGAGTCGCGAAATAGTGGCGCTCATCTACCAATTGCCGAAACATCCGGAACAACGAGACGAGATCGTCGAAGAGATTCGCAAACGCGGCATTGTTTTTCCGCTTACCGACGGAATGCGTTCACTGGTGGCAAGCAAGAGTGGGAACGA
>JALYXE010000426.1 GCA_030947265.1 Acidobacteriota bacterium | reverse complement strand
GCCAACCCCACTACTTTTGTAGCTCCGCTCCACTGGAGTAAACAGAAGGGTGTTAGGAAATACCGGCTCCAAATTGCGGGCGATGAACATTTCGATGACGTGCGCTTTGATGGCCCCGTTATCGGGGAGCGATATGTCGTAAGAGACCTTCCCCCGGGTCGTTACTATTGGCGAATCGCGCCGTCTGCTTCCCAAACTCGCGAATATCATCGGCCCGTGGCCTTCACAGTCCCTGGTGCCGTTCCGGATATAAACAAGGTTGCGGAAAAGACCGATAGAAGAATTCCTGCGGTCGATTCCGGCTGGTTGGCAACAACCGGGGACGTCGCGGCTCCGATGCCCGCATCGCTCCAAACTGGTTCCGACGCCGATTTCATCGGCGTGAATTCTCAGGGAACTGTCTATGCGCTCGATGGCTCAAGGGGCGTGGCGTTATGGACCGCGATTTATAAGTCCAATGCTTTCTCGAAGACGCTAATTGCCGTCTCACCGTTCCGCCCGTTGGTCTCAAGAGTACGTCATGGATCGTCAATTATTCCGATAGTTATCGTCGCCTACGACGGAGGCGTTAGGGCACTTAATGGAACAACAGGGCAGGAACTGTGGCGCGCAGAACTCTTGGGTAGTGCCAGGGCCGGAGTCGTAACTGAAGCCAGTTCGCCCGCAAGCAAAGCCTATTTGATTGTAGACAACATCGAGCGCGGAAGTGCGCTCGTGGTTATGAGCACATCGTCGGGAAGGATTGACGCCCAAACGAAAATAGCGGGCCAGTTGATTAATAATGCCATCGGCCCTCCAGTTTTGTTTGGCTCTAAGAGTCGTCCGAGCGTGCTGGTGCCGCTTATGGGGGGCGCCATCGCTGTGTACGACGCTGCTGGTCAACTGCTTCGCACCATACAAACGGGTGCTGACATAACCGCCGCACCTGTCGTAGTGGAGACTTTGGAGCGAAAGTTAATGCTTGTCGGCACCAGGAAGGGCCTGGCAGTTTTCTCTGCAGAAGACGACACCGCAGGTCTTAAGTGGCCCCAATACATCGAACTAGGCGGCGAACAAACAGTCAGATCGCTGGCTGAGGCGGACGTAGACGGCAATGGAATTCCGAAAGTCGTGGCGATAACAAACGGTGGCATAAATGGAGGCACAAACGGTAGCGCCAATGATGTTCGCGTGTCGCTAGTAGATCCTTATCAAATGAAGGTCATGTGGTCGGTCGATTCGGCCATTATTGCCAGTGGTGCCGGCAGTGCCGCGTTTGCCGACGTGAACAATGACGGGCGCCTTGATGTTTTATTGCCGGGAAGGGATGATTTCGCGGTGGCACTCTCGGGCACAAATGGATCGATAATTTGGAAGTCGCACGTAGCGATCCCAACAAGCCCAACAGACTCGCGAGGACAAAGCAGGCCACAACTCAGGTCGCTCGCAGTGACGACACTAAGCAGTGGGCATATAATTTTAGTTGGAAGCGACGTCGCTTCCGGAGGATTGCGAGCAATCGAGGTTACGCCTACGACAGGGACGTCAAATGTTCGTTAGGAGAAGACAGTATGTGGATCTTCAGTGCGGCACTTCTGTTCGTCTGGTTTCTTTTGAAATTTGCTCTGCATAAAAGCGGCTTTGTTCATATTCTGCTGCTCGCGGCAATCTCTTCGGCTGGAATTCAGCTAATCGCTGATCGCAAGACCCGGTATCAAAGGATGTCCTCCCCACGCTAGCTTGACCCCGTTTCTGCCAGTCGGCAACAATGGCCGCCGTGGCAGCATCAACTATAAAGGTGCCTGGTAATGAGACTTCCAATCTGAGCCACCAGCACTGAGTCCTTGTTAAGGAGTTTTTTGTTATGCCTTTGCGTCCCACGTTTGCGCGTTTCGCGATCCGGACATTTTTGCTGGGAGCCCTAACTCTGAGCGCGACGATCTTCGCGCAGAGTGATGTGCCCCGGCGCACAATCGCTGTGACCTATCCGCTGGATGAAAGCATTCAGGTCAAATTTCGGGGCACGACGCTACTCCCGAGATTGAAAGGCGAAGCGAAAGTGAAGCGCGCGGGCCGTCGAGGCACGCGGGTCGAGCTCTCTATCGATAATCTGCCGCGTGCAAACGAACTGGGAGGAATTTACACAACTTTCGTGCTGTGGGCTATTTCCCCGGATGGACACGTTGACAACCTGGGCGAAATAAAAAGAGGTGGCAGCCAATTCATTTCTTCGAAGCTTGATGTGACCACGCCGCTTCAGACTTTTGCCCTGATTGTCACCGCCGAGCCTCACTTCCTGATGAAAGTTCCGAGCCGCATGGTAGTACTGGAAAATCTTCCCCCTCAACGGCCGGGCAAGAGTCAGGTCGAAACCATCAATGTGCAGTACATCGGAAACTCGAGCGACTATTTCAGGGACCCACGCGTGCCTGAGATTGCTTCCACGGATTATCGCGACTTGCCCATCTCGCTGTTGGGCGCGCGTCAGGCAGTAAACCTGGCACGATTCGCCGGCGGGCAACAGGATGCGCCTCAGGAGCTCCAACAGGCCGAAGATGATCTACTGGGAGCGGAGAAGGCCCTGAGATTCAATCAGCCCGCGGCTGAGGTTGATGTGCTGGCACGTAAGGCCACATCTTCTGGTGCGCGAGCCGAGGAGATGGCGTTGGCCAGGCGTTCAGCGCGCTTGCGCCGCGAGGACATTCAACGGCGGGACGAGGCACTGCGTTCCGCGGAGAAGTCAACTGAATCTGCTCAGCAGGAGATCGCGCAGCTTCGCAATGATCTGGATCGCGAACAACGCGCACGCGAATTGGCTGAAAGAGATGCTGCGGCCGCAAATGAGCAGTTGCG
>JALYXE010000403.1 GCA_030947265.1 Acidobacteriota bacterium | reverse complement strand
CGTGAGTGTCACCCGAGAAAGCCGCGGCCGCGTCCAGCGGGAGATAGATCCAAGTTGAGTCGTATTCGAATAGCCCCGAGCGAAAGATTCCGGCCACGCGAACGTGACGTCGACGCGAATTAGAGGCCGATAAACCGGCCTGTGCAGAGATTATCTCCGCCGCCTCGTTAACCTTGAGCCCTGTTCGCACCGCCAGCTCAGCTCCCAGCACTACCGGTGGAAAGTCTTGTTCTTGTCCACTGCTATCAAGAAGCGGGTCAACTGAACCGGCCGTTACGGAGGGAGCGAGCTCAGCTCTTGTTTGCGCAGATGTGACATCAATTCCCCGCAGCACGGCGTAAGCCGAGCCTTTTGGACCAATCACGACCGCGCCGTCATAGGTCGTTCCGGTTGCAGCCACTATGTTCGGCACGACGGCAATACGGGCCGCCACGTCTTTGTAATCAGGCATCGGCTGGCCATCGCTGCGCACAACGGTCAGGTGAGCAGTACCGCGGAGTATTTTGTCCCGCATCTCATCGCGAAAACCGTTTGCCAAAGCCAACACCACGATCAGCGCCGCAACTCCCACAGCTATTCCAACGACGGCGATTAGCGAAGTCACGCGCGCCATACGGCGTTTTTGAGGAGAACGCAAATAACGTAGAGCTAGAAAAACTTCGTAGGGCATTTTGTTAGCTGTGTACTTTACTCTTATCGGCAGGTGCTGAACTTCCCAGATTCCCCCCGCCTATACTTTTCGATGAATGACTCAAGTAATCGTTTTATTGACCTCTACTCCCTTGCAGGAGGAAATACGGTCGCCTATGTGTTGAGGAAAATTAACTATGGCACCACTGGCAACGACCAATCCTGCGAGCAGAAATAGAGGAGGTCTTAAGAGGGCCTTATTCCTATTTTCAACTTTAGACATGAATACCTCTACTCAATCTATCCGAAATTGTTTTCCGTATCCTGCGGGTAAGTGACCACCGTAGGCGGCTTGCAGCTCCGTGGGTTTATTAATTGCACCAGTGCTAGCCCTGAACCGGAGGACACTTCTTAGTGTCTTCTGGCCTATTCTCGGGCAATAGCCTTTCCAGATTCGGTAAATCGGTAGCGCTGTTGTCGCCGCGCGGTCTGATTTCGTAAATCGTATCTGTCACACGGCGGAAACTGAATCGATGTTGGAGATCCACAATGCCTGGAATCTCATCGCGTTGCCAGCCGCAGGGCAGCCACCAGCGCGTATCTGTGTCGAGAAAAACGGGTCGACCCTCCTTCACGTATTCTTCAATGACCGTAATCAGCTTGTCTCCCGGCCAACCGCCGCCGGTACCGATTGTTTCCCATGCGCCCGCGCCTATTGCCTTCCAGTAAATGACCGCAATTGTTTGCGAGCCTGAAATCATGACCGCATCACGAGGCAGTTTTGCGAGCTGGTGACGATACTCCTTACTCATCGCCCGTCTTTCAATGAACAGTTTACTGGCAGGTCGAATCAGGAGGCTAAATACTATTGCGAGGATCAAGACTGCCGTCACGCAGGAAACGAAAGCAACTCGGATGCTGCCAAAAAGGCGGGTCAGGTTACGGATCAAAAAGTTTGCAGATAAGGGCGCAATCGCGGGCAGGCCGGTCAAAAAATACCGCCAGTTAACTGCGGTGCTGTAGTTGAAGAAAAGCAGTAGATCAGCAACCAGACCTGTCACGGCAAGCAGTAGCAAGGGCGACAGTCTTCGCTCGCGCAACTCATTTCTGATGGCAAATGGAAGCGATGCGAGAACGAGCGGAGCGCTGACAAAGAAATAAGCAAGGTAAGGCCAAAGGTTACGCAGTGTCACCGGATGACGCGCAGTCTCCTCCCGCATCGATTCGCGCCATCCAAACCAAACCCAGCGGTAGTGCTCATCGGTAATGAACCAAAATCCAAACCAGCTGAATGCGAACAGGAAAAACAGAAGACACGACAATGCGATAATCAGAATTTGACGGCGACCCCGCGCCCCATCGCAAATGAAGGGAGCAGCGATCAGCCAGGGCAAATACAAACCGATCGTTTCACGAAGGTTGACTCCCAAGCCCAGGAGCGCCGCCCCGATAAGAACCAGCCAAACCCGTTCTTGTTGCAGACCTCGATAATGGATTATCAAAGCAACTGCCAGCAGAAGAACGGACGGGACGTCCGTCATCACTTGTCCGCCGTAAAGCACAAACACCGGAGAGAAGACCACGAAGAGCGCGGCCAGGGTGGCGGAATGAAGCGAACCGGAAAAATCGCGCGCCAAAACCCAACACGCAATCACCGCAAGCGGGGCTTGAGCCACGACAGAGTACTTAAAAATCAGATATGCGTTTTCTGGCTGCACACTGAAGAGCCAGTGGGCCATCTGATAGAGACCATGATTGCCAAAGATGAAAAGATTTCGGCCGAGAGCCATTGAAGAGGGATAGCCGGCCAAAGACAACATGGTGTAGTCCATGCCGTCCCAGTCGCCGATAAACGGATCGACAAAATAGAGAACAAGCACCAGCGCTGCCAGGGCTGGAACAAACCACCACGGCCATGCATTCCAGAAGAACAGCGACGGATCGGCGTTTGTCGCCACCACAAGTGACTGGCGTTTGAAAACCGTTTCAGACGTTACCGGCGTGTTTGTCGTTGGGTGTGCCTGGTTCAACGCGTTGAGTTTCGACCGAAGGTGCCGGCCTCTTTACCATCTTTACGCGATTGCCCTGCGCATTGTACTCAACTTCATCCATGATGTTGTACATAAGGAGGACACCGCGGCCTGAAGACTTGAACAGGTTAGCCGGATCGCGAGGGTCAGGGATTGTCTGCACGTCGAAACCCTCCCCTTCGTCCTCAACTGTAAAGCATGCTTCCTTGGGAGAGAGTTCAGCGCCGACGCGCACCAGTTTTGTTGGATCGTTTTTATTTCCGTGCTTGACGGCATTCACAAACGCTTCATCGAGGGCAACGAAAAGATGTGATCCTTCAATACTAATGTGACCCATCTTCGCAACACGCTCAAGCAGATACTGGAGCACGCCATTCATTAGGGCTACGTCACTGGGCAGTTCAAATTCAATTTTCTCGTGAGTGTGAGAAAGCAAGCTGGGATCGTCCACATAGCGAAGCTTATAAGAGAGGGTCTTTTCAACTATTTCGCGCAACTCATTTCGGTTATAGGGGAGTCGAAGATAATTTGCCGCCACCATCTTAAAGGCTTTAACTATGACAGGTTCAGCCGTGTTTGACGTGACTGGAGTCAGAAGGTGACGACGATGCTCGGCACTAACTGGCCGGCCATTTGACTCATCGACTAGCGGGGCGTCCTCAGTGAGATC
>JALYXE010000380.1 GCA_030947265.1 Acidobacteriota bacterium | reverse complement strand
GTCATGAGGTTTCTCTGATTTTGGATTATTCCCGATAGAGATTATCAAAGCGCATGCTTGATGGAGTAAAGCGCAGTTGGATGGTATCCGTTGGACCATTGCGCTGCTTGGCTACGATCAGTTCAGCAACATTCTTCTGATCGTCGGGCAGACTATCACGTTCTTCAGGGGACTTATATTGCTCCGGCCTGTAGATGAAGGCGACAACGTCGGCATCCTGTTCCAGAGCACCTGACTCGCGCAAGTCTGCAAGCTGCGGCCGGTGATCCGAACGCGATTCGGGCGCGCGCGAAAGCTGAGAGAGCGCCACCAGAGGGACGTTTAATTCCTTAGCGAGTCCCTTCAATTCTCGCGAAATCTGCGAAACCTCCTGTTGCCTCGATTCAAAACGTTTTGCCGAGCCCGTCATTAACTGAAGATAGTCAACCACGATCAGATCCAGGCGTTTCTGCTCGGCGGCAAGACGGCGCGCTTTTGCGCGCATCTCAAGAACCGTAATGCCGGCGGTATCATCCAGGAAGATTCTTGTATCCGCCAGTGTGCCAAGCGATTTGGCAATCTGCGCCCACTCGGGACGCGAAAGAAACCCATTGCGAAAGCGCTGTGCATCAATGTTACCCTGCGAACAAAGCATGCGCATCACTAAGGCTTCTTTCGACATTTCCAGCGAAAACACACCTACGACAGCGCCCGTATGAATTGCGGCATTCTGCGCCAGCATCAATGCAAAGCTTGTCTTGCCCATCGAAGGTCGCGCGGCCACAATGATCAAATCCTGGCGCTGCAGACCCGAAGTCAGCTTGTCGAGGTCGGCAAACCCGGTCGTCAGCCCCGTTAAGACGGCGGCGCGACCTTCCATTTCCTGTATTTTTTCCAGCAGCTGTTCCGCCACCGGCTTAACATGCACGAAACCCTGGCGAATGCGCTCATCAGCTAACTGAAAGATCTCGTGTTCGGCATGATCAAGAATGATCTCCGGCTCGTCTTCCTGCTCGAGAGCCTCCTGAGTAATTTTGTTCGCTGCTTTGATCAACTGGCGCAGCATTGACTTGCCGCGAACCAGCTTTGCGTAGTGCCCAATATTGGCCGAATGCGGCAAGCCATAGGTGAGGTTGGTGATAAAGCTTATTCCGCCAACCGATTCAAGCGCGTTTTCTTTCTTGAGCTCTTCACCAACCAGGATAGGATTGATCTCTGCGCCACGTTCAAAAAGCGCCGTCATTGCGACGAAGATGCGCCGATGTGACGGCACATAAAAATCCTCGGGACGCAGAAGCTCTATTGCCTGACTGATTAGACCGTTGTCGAGAATGATGCCGCCGAGAATGGCGCGCTCAGCCTCAGCGCTGTTAGGTAGAGAACGTTCGAGCGATTGTTCGCGTATGGGATCGGGCGTGGCCATCTGTCGAGAGGAGAATTGCTATTACAAGAATGCCGAGCAAGCGATTGGTTCAGCACAAACTAACAGTTTGCTTTACAAAGCGCCCAACAGCGCCGTTTCGACCACAGTTTCGAAGCGACACAATCAGGTGTGTACCACAAGAAAAAAGACGCTACAAGTTAAACTGAACTCGTAGCGCCGAACTATACAACACGCGATCTCAGGTCACCAAAAAGGATGCGTGTTTTTTTATTCTGCAGCTTCGGCAGACTCCTCTGCCGAGGCGCCTTGTGCCTGTTTCGCCAGTTCTGCCTCCTGTTCAGGAGTCATGTGGCCAACAATAACTTCGCCCTCAGGAGCGATCCTGACCTGGAGATCAATTGTCACCTCGCGATGCAAACGTAAAGGGACTGCAAACTCGCCCACCCGCTTGAGGGGTTCGCGCAAGTGGAGACGATGACGATCAATTTCGTAACCTCGCTCTTTCAGTGCTTCGGCAATATCCATCGACGTTACTGATCCGTAAAGTGCACCATGCTCGCCTGCCTTTCTTTTAAACTCCAGAACCAGGGAACGCATTTGTTCGGCCTGTCCCTGAGCCGTGGTTCGCTCTGTCGCCTCTTTCTTCAAGAGCGCGGCGCGTTCCTGTTCAATTTGTTTGACGTTGCTCGCGGTTGCTTCCACCGCCAGCTTGCGCGGCAGAAGATAATTACGCGCGTATCCGGACCTGACTCTAACTATCTCGCCCCGTGCCCCGAGATCATCGACATCTTCTCGTAGAAGTATTCTGGTGTGCGCCATGTGGGCAGCTCCTTCTGCTAGTCTGTTGTATAGGGTAGTAGCGCGATATTGCGCGCACGTTTGATTGCTTCGGCCAGCATACGCTGGTGGATTGCGCAGTTTCCCGAAATACGTCGGGGCAGGATCTTGCCGCGCTCGGGAATAAAGTTTTGCAGGAATCTGGAATCCTTGAAATCAATGATGTCCACCTTCTCAATGCAGAACCGGCAGATTCTCCGCCGGCGAAAGCGACTGCGACCACCGCGCCCTTGTGCAGGACGACCTCGATCGAAATCATCGTCTCCGTTGTAGCGGCGGCCTCGGTCTCGGTCTTCATAATTTGCTGACATAGTTACCTCTTAAAACAGTGATCGTGCGTTATCGTGAATTGTTGACTCGCAGATACCTCAAAAACTGCCGCGCCTGGCGGGAGAGAAGGCAAGCGCTACATCCCTGGACGATTGACAACTTCAAGCAGCGTCTTCTTCGGCTTCGTCCGCAGCGAACTCGAGAGTGGCACCACTTCGCCTTTGCCCGTCTTGCCCGCCCGGTCTTTTCGCAGCTTTGCGAGCCCGCTTCGCCTTAAACTTCTCCGCTCGCCGACGGTCCTCATCCACTCGCACCGTGATATAGCGAATTATGCGATCGTTGACACGCATGCGACGCTCGAGCTCAGCGATCTCTCTGCCTGATCCTTCAATTTCCAAAAGCACAAAACTTCCTTCTGTCTTATGAAGAATCTCGTAAGCCAGCTTCCGCCTCCCCATACTTTCAGTTTTGGTTACCGCGCCGCCCTGATCTGTAGCGATTTGCTTTAGACTCTCGGTCAGACGCGTGACCTCGTCATCTTCGGCTGCGGGATCGACGATAAAAACCACTTCATATTGTCTTTTCGTTTCCAAAATCATCTCCTTGGTAAACGGTGAATAGTGAAGCGTAATGGCTCGTCCATTTACGATTTACCATTTACCATTTACTTGTTGTATTCCGACATAGCTTTCAAAACACCATTTTTCAGAATGGCGCGCAGCGCTTCGGCGCTTCTTTCCAGTATCTTTTCAAGTTCCGCCCTGGACGCACGTGGAAAAGAATCGAGTACGAAGCGCTTCGAATCCGTAACCGGATGATCAGGCTGAATGCCTAATCGCAGGCGCGTAAATTCATGAGACTCTAACGCTTCGATAACCGACTTGAGGCCATTGTGTCCACCTGCCGAACCCCGTGCTCGAATTCGAATCTTTCCAAAAGGCAACGCCAAATCATCCGATATTACAATTAAATTCTCGCCGGGCACTTCAAGCTTATGTTTCGCCGCCAGGCAGCCAACTGCTTCTCCGCTCAAATTCATATAAGTCTGCGGCTTAACCAGCTTGGTTGGGCAGCCTTCAATCTCAGCGCGCCCGACAAGAGATCGGCACTCGCGGCGATTTACATCAATTCCTGCACCGCCGGCTATCTTGTCAATCAGCATGAATCCAAAATTGTGCCGCGACCATTCATACTCAGCGCCCGGATTTCCGAGGCCGACGATTAGATATTGCCGATTGCCGATTGCCAATTGTCAACTTAAGACAGTGTCAATCGCCCCCATCCAATCGCCAATCAAGTCGCGCGAAATTCGCAAATCGGCAATCGGAAATTGGCAATCGGCAATGCACCTACTCCTTCTTGCCCTTTTCCGGCTCCTTCTTACCCTTTTCCGGTTCCTTCTTACCCTTTTCCGGCTCGCCGGCAGCTTCTTCATCTTCCTTC
>JALYXE010000289.1 GCA_030947265.1 Acidobacteriota bacterium | reverse complement strand
ACCACGGGCGATCTGGAGTTGGGCATTGCGGCCGCGTTCGACATGCGGAGCGGCCAGGCATATTCTTTTAACGTGACTTTCGTAGTCGTGTTGACCGCATCGAACTTAGCAAGGTTTACCAATGTGGCCGGCAGCTGTGCAGGAACACGCAACTGCAGAATAATAAAATCGCTCCCATCTGCGATTCCAACTGGAATGCGCTACATCGGACTTGCCACTTATAATTGGCATCTTGGTTCCCATTCCGGGCCACTGGTGCTCAATACACTTTCAGGCCACCAGGACGGGCTGACGGTGAGCCCTCCATCGGTAAATGTCGAGTACCTGTGCACACTCCAGAATGCTAAAGGGCGAAACAAGATGTTCTGCGAATGGGGCGCCAAGGTAGTAGCATTTGACCCCACAGAGATGGAGCAGAATAACTCTACAATCTTCCCGCAGTACACTTTCATTGGAACGAATACCCCCAACCGCCAGTCATGGGTCGAGCACACCAAGAGTTTATCGGGTGGACCAATCCAGGGCCACATGGACGCATTCGAGGGGCTCTCCCTTTTCTACAATCCTGGCATACAGCATCGCGTTTGGTGGATCGAATCCTTCGCCAGTAACTTCTCGACTGCGCCTCCAGATACTGCGTTGACTACGCACGGAATTTTGCTGGGAACCACATTCGGGAATTCTACTACCGCAAGTAACTATTCGTTTCAAGAGTCTCGGGCGGTCGGCTTACTGCGGTAGGAAAACAGGAGCATTGCTAATGTTGTCATCAGCACGCACAAGAGCAATGTTAAGGTGAATCGAGACTTGGGCCGCCGGATGATCTTCGATGGCACTCATGTCGAGATCCATTGCCACCTTGTGGTTTCTCCTCATTGGTACTCTATTCTCGGTGATTTATGTCGCGTTGTTCCAGTTTTCAGATATTTAACCGCCGAGACGCCCAGGAGACAGATTTTTGCCAGAGAAATTTCAATCAGGACACCTCGTCGCGTGCCGAGAGGTTGCACAAAATTCACTCAGCGACTAGAATCCAGCCCGAGACAAGACATGCCCGACTGTCGATGAGCGTTTCACGGCCTCGTCGTTCTTGAAACCTTTACTCTCCACTTTTCTCTGCACCGGTAGATTTCTCGCGTTCCCCGACTGCTGATCCTGCCGTGATCATGCAAGCACCGGCCGAAAAGGTTGGATTATGCCAGAAAAGCAACCAGAAGAATCGGGTTTTGGGGCAACTCTCGCGCCGGCGCAAGTTGGTGGTGAGAAACAAGACTCAAACCCTATCCCACTTGAGGGCGGCGCAATCGGCAAGAGCGAAGAGCCATTCCGGCAAGGCGACCTTCAGTTCATGAACGAAATGAAAGCCCTTGTAGTCGATGACCATGTTTTGATTCGCAGCAACGTGGCTGAGGTGCTGCGGGATGACGGCTGGGGCGTGTGCGAGGCCGAGTCCGCCGAAGAGGCTTTAAAGATGCTTCATAGCGACCGTTGGTCGCTTGTTTTCTGCGACGTGCGGCTGAGCGACAAGAATAATGAGGAAGGCTATGCCGTACTGCGCAGCTTCACGCAATGGCAACCGGAAGCTCAAATCGTTTTAATGACCGGTCACGGGTCGGCAGTTGGCGCGCTGGATGCTGTATCTTTCGGCGCTTACGACTACCTGATGAAGCCGTTTGAAGTCAAAGATGTTCAGCGAATATCTCGAGAAGTGCGCCGGGGAATCGAGAAACGGGGGGGCTCAGCCGGAACCGACGCCTTACTATCTCCTCCTGTTTACACTTCTGATATTGATCTGGTAGGCGTCAGCGCCGCGTTTGTCGAGTTGATGAAGTTAGTCGGTCGGGTCGCGGCCACCAATCTGCCCGTTTTGATCACGGGTGAGTCAGGCACGGGCAAGGAGGTCGTGGCTCGCGCGATACATCGCCGCAGTCTTCGTTCTGCAAAACGTTTTGTTGCTGTTAACTGTGCGGCGATACCCTCGGAGCTTATTGAATCGGAGCTTTTCGGTCACGTTCGGGGCTCGTTTACGGGAGCAACTGGAGACCGTAAGGGTCTCTGGGAGGAAGCCGATGGCGGCACTGTCTTTCTCGACGAAATTACGGAGACCTGCCCCGCCTTTCAGGTTAAGCTGCTGCGTGCTCTGCAAGAGGGTGAGATTCGACGTGTCGGCTCAAATCATACTCAGCGTGTTGATGTGCGCGTTATCGCTGCCACTAACCGAGACGCTGAACATGAAATGCGTGAGGGACGCTTTCGCCAGGACCTGCTTTACAGGCTGAACGCCGTTACCTTGCACCTGCCCCCTCTGCGAGAACGCCGGGAAGACATACGTCCGCTGGTCCACCACTTTGCCGAGTCCATGGCGGCTCCGGGCGCTTCCCGTATTAGTTTTTCAAGCGATGCTCTACGGCTGCTCGAAAACCATGGTTGGCCTGGCAACATACGCGAGTTAGAGAATGCCATCGTGCGCGCTGCTGCCTTGTGTGATCAGGTCGTTCGTCCCGAAGATTTACCGGACCGCGTGCGTAATTTTTCCAAGTTAGCTATGAATGAAGCTGTGGCGCTGGGCAAGGCTCAACCGGTCCGTGACGCCGGTGAAGACTTGCTATTGCTCTCAGAGGTTGAACGTCGCCACATCTTTCAAGTGCTGGCGCGCACCGGCGGCAACAAACAGGCGGCGGCGCGAATGCTTGGTATTGATCGCACCACGTTACAGCGCAAGGTTGAGCGATACGATTTAGACCAGGGTGAGTTCAATGGCACGGCGACTAAAGCGCAGCGGGCTTGATGAGTTGCTCAAAGAGAGGCGTGGACATACCGAACCATAGCGACCCATTCTTCGTCGCGCATTTTTGTGATTAGCAGGCCCACGAGATAGCGTTCCGTTTCTTCTTCCAATAACCTCTTACACCATCTGGTGGTAACCTGCATTTGAATCGGGCCGGTCGGTAGGTCGAGCGTGAGATCGACCTGGCAGCCTACAATATTGAGATACCGATGATCGAGATGATTTGAGGGCACGCTGATCGCCAGGCCTCTCTCACTCAGGTTCCGTGTCTCGCCAATCATCTCCGACGGCTGTTGGCCGCTTTCGACCGCTTCCGCCCTGAGCGATGAAG
>JALYXE010000374.1 GCA_030947265.1 Acidobacteriota bacterium | reverse complement strand
CCTCAGGCCATGGACGATGCCGCAACGCAACTGTTCGCGGCAGCTCCACAGAGCGCAGCCGCGATATCGGCTGCCGTGCCGGAACGCCCAACTCAGGCAGGTGACGATAGCGATCAGACTCTCATGCTCGACCAGGCGACGCGGCGAGACATGCGGGGGAAGCAAACATCGTTGCGCGCGAGCACCAGGCTTGGGAATGAGTTGACGCGCGTTGGCGCCATTATGGGTACTCCGCTTTACATGTCGCCCGAGCAATGCGCCGCCAAAAATTCAGATGCGCGTTCGGATATTTACAGTCTGGGTGTGATCGCTTACCAGATGCTTGCAGGCGAGCCGCCTTTCGCGGGCGAGACGGGGAGCGTCATGCAGGAGCACCTTCACCTCCCGCCGCCGCCTTTGCGGGAGCGAAACAAGAAAGTACCAAAGCGCGCGGCCCAGGTTGTGATGACTGCGCTTTCTAAAAAGCCGGAAGATCGCCCACCAACGGCCGCGGCTTTTGCCAGTTCGCTGCGTGCGCAGGCTGAGGGCGTTGGCTCGCTATACCGGCGCGCCTTCGCGCTTTACAGCGAATACTTTCCCAAGTTTCTCCGGCTGTCGCTCATTGCGCATCTTCCGGTAATCGTTGCCACCTTGCTACTAGTGGGTTTGACAATAGCGGAAAACCCCCTAACTCATCGCGGGACGGCAACTAAAGTACTGTTCTTTATCGTGCTGGTGCTGGTCGCTTTGGTACAAGTCTGTGCCTATTTTGTAGCCGCAGCTGTGATATCCGGCATGACCGCGGTCATCGTCACCCAGTTAACTGCGGCACCTTTGCGCCCTGTGGAACTGCGCACGGCCTTCGCGGTATTGAAACGTCGTTGGCGGCCATTTCTTAAAACCAGCCTGCTGGTGACCCTGCGTACGATGATCGGTTTCATCCTGCTGGTTATTCCGGGCATAGTCGTTTATGTGCGCTACTTACTTTACGCCCCCGTGGTCCTGATTGAGGGGTTGGAAAAGAAGGCCGCGCGGCTGCGGGCGCGCGAGTTGGCCTCCCGCTCATGGCGTACAATCATCATAGTCTCACTGCTACAATTTGTGATCCCTATAACGGTAAGCGCACTGGTGGGCCGGATTTCCTTCGGAGTAAGTCAGTCGAGCGGCGCACCTAAACATGAGATCAGCGTTTCGCATAATGTCTACCAACAGTTGTCAGGGCTTTTTAACATCTTCATTGTCCCTTTGATGTCAATCGTGCCCGCGCTGCTTTACTTGAAGATGCGCCAGTTAGGGGGCGAGCCCCTGGCCGAGGTATTGGCGCAGATCGAAGAGGAAGATGCGAAGCAAAGTGAATGGCGACAACGCATGCGCACGCGCGTGAATCTCTACACCCCGCGCAGGTCCACCCCCCGCAGCCGTTAATGAAAGCTTTTCGTTTACTATCCTAGCTCCGGATTTAGCAAGTTTAGCTTACAGGTACCGCCCCTTGAGGATGGCTGTGTGGTGCACCACGTGGCCGGCGGCGATGTAGGCAAGCGCTCGAACGGTGAAAGGGTTGTCGCTGGCGATGCCGCGGCGCAGCCAGGCCTCGCGCGGAAGGTTCTGGAAGAACGCGACCGTGGCCATCCGGATCGCGCGAAATTCTTCAATGTGACTCGCCCACGAAACCTTGTCGGCCTCAGCACCTTCCACGCAAATGTTTTGATCGAAGCTCGGTAGCGGGTCATGAAAGCCGCGCGCAAACCATAAGGCCCGGAAGAGGAAAAGCCGCTCAGTGTCATTGACGTGACTGAGTAGCTGGCGCATGGACCACTTATCGGGCGCGTAGCGGTGGCAAGATTTCTCTTCGGAAATACCGTGCAAGAACGTTAGCGTCTCATCCAACTGGGTCGCGAGCACTGGAGCAATATCGTCACTAGTCACAAGATCAGTATATTGGGCGTAGTAAGGCGCTGCTTCGTTTGGTTGTGGACGTCCGATCATGGATTCAATAGTAAATGGTGGGTAGCGAATAGTAAATCGTGAATAAAGACATTAAGCCTGGCAATGAAGATGTTAGAACAGTACGGCGTCAACTACTTCTCTATTGCCTTAGAACGGAAGTGAATTGTAATTTGTTCCGGCTAAATCATGGATCATGAACAGTGAGTGGTTACGATGAATTGGATAATCGGTCTTTCGGGGTCTAAAATCGCGGAACTTGAGTGCTCCTAAGACCGTTTCCTTGATGTGCGAAGCTTTCAGTCTTCCTGTTCTTCTTAATTGGAAGGAAAACCGATGTATTGTTCAGCTTGTGCCACACCTGTGGCGCCAGGTCTTAGCTATTGCAATCGCTGCGGTATGAGTTTGAAAACGCGCAGCGAATCAAAGACCGGAGCGATTGCGGCTTTCCTGACGGCCATCACTCTGATCGGCATAGTTGGCATGAGCATCATGTTGGGCGGCGCGCTCACCCTCAAGAAGGACGCGAATCTACCTGAAGACGTCGTTGGTCTATTCATGGTTTTCACTTTCGTCATCGTAGTTCTCACGGAACTTTTTCTCATCAGGCAACTCTCCAGGTTCAGTAGCGGCGATAAAAAGAAGGACACTCCTTCTCAATACGTACTGCCCAGGGAGCTTTCTGCTGCGCAACCCCGCACGTTGGCCGAACCAATCTCCAGTGTTACCGAGAATACGACTCGAACACTGGATTACTCGCGCAACGAGCCTTTGAGACAACGAACTGTGGGTCAAAAGATAGAGGAGGAACATTGACGTGAAGAAAATTATGTTGCTGATGCTTCTCATATCGTTCGCGCCAGGCTGCCATCGAATACACTCCGGGATTGCGGGATCAGGCAAAATCCAGAGGCAGAAGCGTGAAGTGGCATCGTTTTCTTCAATCTCTACAGAGGGAGCTTTTGACGTCGAGGTCGTTTGTCAAAAACCACAAAGTCTGGAGATTCAGGGTGACGACAACATACTCCCGTTGATCAGCACTGAAGTTTCCAACAACGTGCTGCGCATAAGAAATCGTAGCGATTACTCAGTTTCAGAGCCCATCACTCTGAAAATTGCCGTGCCAAATTTAGAGGGTCTCTCGGTGTCAGGCGCGGGCACACTCGCAGTTTCCGGAGTGAAGAACGAGAAGCTTGAGATTGACGCGAGCGGTGCGCCCGCGATAAAGGTTTCCGGAGAAACGAAAGTATTCGACGTTGACACGAGCGGGGCCGGAAAGATTGATGCGCATAAGCTGAAGGCCGCGCGAGCCGTAGTGAATTCCAAAGGAGTGTCAAGGGTTGAAGTCTTTGCCGCTGAGAAACTCGACGTGACAATTTCAGGACCTTCGCATGTGATTTACGAAGGCGATCCGGTCGTGAAACAAACCATCAACGGACCAGGCAGCATTGAGAAAAGACAATCGCAAGGTTCTTAAATTTTCTCGTCGGGCCTTGTAGTGCCCATTTTTTTCTGAGTGAATCACAGGCGATGTAGATCTCCGCACTGCAAAAGGTTCGTTCGCTCCGCTCGGCCTATTTTTCTGTTGACATTCCACTCCTTACTGAATAACTATTTGCAATGATTGAAAGGAGCTTATTCCACTAATGACCTATGTAGTTGTTGAGTTATGCGTTGACTGCAAATATACCGACTGCGCCGCTGTTTGCCCGGTTGAAGCATTTCACGAGTTGACTGACCGCCTCTACATCAACGCCGACACCTGCATTGATTGCGATGCCTGCGTGCCGGAGTGTCCGGTGGAAGCAATCTTCGCCGACACGAACGTACCCGAAAACTACGCTCATTGGACGCAGATTAATATCGACGAAGCTCCGAAGTATCCTGTCATTAGTCAAAAGATTCCCGCCCTGCATGGACCAAGCTGTACTGGTCCGGAAGAGTAAAAGCCGGCGATCGAAGATCGATGACGAGTCTGTTTGGCTAAGAGCCGCGAATAGGAATTATTTAAACCAGTTGCCGCAGTGGTCCAGGCCCTAAAGGCTCGGGCTCTCGTCGCGCATGAAATTATGAAGTTTCTTTTTTCTGCAATTGCCATACTGGTTCTGAGTTCATTCTCTTATTCGCAATCTGGCAGGCGGGCGAAAGATATTTCGGTGCCTGTTCCTGTGCCGGAGCAGCAAGTAAATCAACCGAAGCCGAAGCCCCCCGAGCAGGAAGCCGCACAGGATGAAGCGCCTCCTGTGACTGCTGAGAAGAACCAGGACTATCGATGCACGTCGGATGGAAGTCTGGCAAGAATTCTTGACACAGAGACATCCAATGAGCGAATCCTCACAGCCAAAGAAGTGGACACGCGCGTTGTGATCACTGCCAAACCCAGGCCTTCATACACGAAGGAGGCGCGCCGCAACGGCATCCAGGGGTTCGTTGTTCTAAAGGTCCTGCTTTCAGGCGACGGCAAGGTCTCGCGAATTAGAGTTGTGAAAGGACTACCCGCCGGACTCACAGAAAATGCGATTCATGCTGCCTGCAAGATCGAGTTCAAGTCAGCAATGAAAGACGGCCAACCTGTTTCGCAGTGGCTCACTACAGAATATGTTTTTCGCCTGGCTGATTCCTCGATCTTCAGTCCCTAAGCAGCGGAGAGGAAACATTCCGTAACGCAAACTGTTAATTTGCGCCGCAAGCTCACAGCTTGCGCTACCCGCGGAGCGTTATGGCAACGAACTATATAAAGCTTCGGCTCCGCGCGCGTCTATGATGCCCGCAAGTAGTTCCTGAAAATAAGGGGTTGCGCCGATTGGATCGACGCCGATGCGCCGCAAGAGAAACGGCTCCGCATCCTCGAAGCTCAAACCACGCTCGGAAGTGAGGGCGGTTCGAAAGCCGATCTCTTTTACCA
>JALYXE010000021.1 GCA_030947265.1 Acidobacteriota bacterium | reverse complement strand
ATACACGCCTACATACCGGTTGCTGACATGGACCGAGCCAGGAAGTTTTATGAGAAGACGCTGGGATTAAAGCCCAAAGAAGAGTCGGCTGGGGGTGTCACATACGAATGTGGCAATGGCACCTGGTTCTTTCTGTACAAATCAGTGGGGGCGGGCACCTCGAAGGCAAGCCAGGCATTCTGGGAAGTTGACGACGTTGAGGCCGAGGTAGCTGAACTCAAGTCAAGAGGCGTAGTATTTGAGGAGTACGAGATGCCGGGGGTAAAGACCGTGAATAGCATTGCGACCGGCGGTGGCGCGAAAACTGCCTGGTTCAAAGATAGCGAAGGTAATATTCTGGCTGTCAGCCAACGCATTTAGAGGCCAGAGGTCGGAAGTCAGAGGCCGGAGGTCAGAAGTCAGAAGTCAGAAGTCAGAAGTCACTCCTTTAAATTCCGAATTATGTGTGCGATAGGAAGAGCCTCTAACACTTTGACCCTTCGGGCTCTGACATCTAATCTCCGACCTCCGACCTCCGACCTCCGACCTCCGACTTCTGACCTCTGACCTCCGGCCTGTGCCTTCTGGCCCCTGACCTCTGCCTTCTGGCCCCTGACCTCCAGTCGGGCTCCCACTCGGGCTCCCAGCTTGCTGGAAACGCATTCCGCCGCTATAATACCGCCAAAGTTTAATACTAGTGTTGGAGGCCGCGACTATGAAATTGTTTGTCGCCTCTTTTTTTCTAGCCACGAGCGTTACTGTGCTCGTGGCAATCGCTCCAGCCCAAACCACTCCTCAACGAGTGAGCAAACAGCGCGCACCCGGCGCAGTTCGGAATGGAACCGTAAAAATATGCCAGGGCCTTCCCATCCCGGAAGGTTACATAGTCGTGGCCTACATGACGACGTCGGCCTGCCCCCACGGCGCGTACCTGATTAAGAAACAGGATTCGGACCTTGAGAGCTCGGCAGTCGCGAACAAAAGACAGGACACTGAATCTGAGAACTCGGTAGCGGTGAATAAGAAACCAGATACTGGGTCTCAGAGCCCGGTAGCGGTGAATAAAAAACAGGATACTAAGTTTCCGAGCGCGGTGGCCGTCAACCGCGGTGCGCAACAGCCGTCGGTACAATCTACGGCAGTTTCACGGCCGCGTCGGGTTGGCACCGCAGAACCGGAAAATGAGGCTCCTTACTTGCGTGGAGTGGCTCCCCCAGCCTCCGCGGGCCCGCCTAGCTTAGGCGGCATCATGCCTACGGGTGCGCCAGTGAATGCCTCCTCCAACGGTGTTGCTTTGTCTCCCAACGAGGTTGCCCCGCCTGGACCGGAAGAAGTTGGAGAGGGTGACGTAGTACGCATCGATACGGCGCTGGTCACGGTTCCTGTAAGTGTCCTGGACCGCCAGGGCCGTTTCGTCCCAAATCTCCGGCGCGAAGATTTTAGCGTCTTCGAGAACGGGGTCGAACAGTCCATCGTCAACTTCGAGCCTACAGAAAAGCCTTTCACGGTGGCACTTGTCCTGGACACTTCGGCTTCAACACATTTTCACCTGTGGGAAATCAAACAAGCGGCCATCGCCTTTGCAAAGCAACTGCGTCCACAGGACCGCGTGCTCGTTGTGACTTTCAATGATGAGGTGCTCCTATTAACCGAGGCGACGAACGATCTCAACGTTGTCGACGCCGTCATCGAAGAGTACGCGAACACGGGCGATTCCACTCGTCTCTACGACGCCGTTGACCTCGTCGTTAAGGAACGTCTCAACAAGATAAAGGGCCGGAAAGCCATCGTACTTTTCACAGACGGCGTTGATACGTCAAGCTACCTTGCAACATATCAAAGCACCCTTCGGGAGGCCGAAGAGCTTGACGCGCTCATCTATCCGATTCAGTACGACACGAGCGATTACCTGCGCGCCATGCAAGGCGTCGGCTCAGGAAGCGTCACAATCGTGACCAGTAGCAGTAGCTGGCCCTTTCCGGGCAGAAGCACTTCACAAGTGATCTATGGCCCATCCAATGGCGGCACTCCGCCGCCGGGCACAACCAAGGCCGACTATCAGCGAGCCAATCAATATCTCCATGAGCTGGCTGACAAAACAGGTGCGCGCCTTTACGAGGCCAACGACCCTGCGCAGTTGGCGCAAGCGTTCTCTCGCATCGCCGAGGAGCTACGCCGGCAATATAGCCTTAGCTACTATCCGCAGGCATCCGCTGACCAAAGCGGCGAGCGCCGCCAGATCAAGGTGCGCGTGCATCAGCCAAACCTTGCCGTCAAAGCGCGAGATAGTTATGTGAGATCTTCTTCGTCCAGCCCAACCCAATAACTTTGCTGAAACAGCGTTCTCATTTCGGGCCTGCGGATTTTCAGAACCCGAGCGGAGCGACCGGGCTTATTCCCTTCTACACGAGCATGGTGTTGTACTTAGCGCCACGTTCGACTTTTTGGAGTGCGCCGGCTTGACGGCGCTTTGATCGGCTGCGACTTGTCGCCGCCTTTATACTGGAACGGGTTCGACTAAAAGCGGCGTCAAGCGGCCGCGGGGTCAAAGCGGTGACAAGTCACGCACTCCAAATAGTGAAGTCAGTAGCCGGTCGCAGCTCTTCCGGTTCTGTAAGAACGATTGGCTGCAAACTGTCAGTTTGCGTTTCAGTCGGCGAAGGCTACTCGATGTGAACTCCACGATTCATCGCGATGCCGCGTGCTTTCATGACAACGTCGTCATCGATAACTTCCTGGCCGGCGTTCCAGGCTTCTACTTCCTCCTTCGGTCGCCCAAGCGCGAGCGCGAGTTTTTCGTTACTCGCCTCAAAGGCACGATCGCGAAGGTTGCGCAGGAGCTGCGCAGCTTTTTCCTGGCCGGTGCCGCGGTCATCGACGATCTGATCAGGGTAATGTCGTCGTGGAGCTCTCTCACTGTCCCCTCCGAACGCTTTAGAGATCAAATATGCGAGAACTGCACCTAAGCCAATACCGACGGCAATGATACCAGGCCGGCGAAGACGCGATGCTCCCCCCATCACTGCTCGGGCGTCTCCCCTGTTATCCATGTTGTCATGCATATATGAGTCCTTTCCAACCTTTTAGTTTTCACCCCGTACGACGGTTCACGGTCGTTGCCGGTCTCGTAGAACGAGTTGGGTCAGTTTCTTAACGGCTACTCTCGACAGACGGAACGTCTGTCCTACACGAGCGGAATGTCCAACGCCTCTGATATGAAAACATGCACCGCGATACTTGGGCCGCACGAAACACCACTCGCTCTGTACGATTTCAAGTAAATTTAGTAGAAACTAATTTAACTAAGGCAAGTTGTTTGCCATGCGTGACACAAAATGCTCCGGACGAAGATAGAGGACATGGCAAAGGATAACGGCGAATGGACGCTCTAGCGCGGCACTCTATTATTGAACCGGGAGCGGACCGAGATCGCCAAGACCGCAGCCCGCTTGGCGTGGTGGTAGCGACCGGGTCTCTTGGGCCTTATGCCAGAATACTATGCGCTCATAGGTTTGATTGAGAGCGCTCCGACCGGTCGCAGGTAGACGGAAGAATGGAGCAAATATGAAAAACCAATCTCGCGCAGGAGCCGGCATCTTCGCGGCGCTCTGCCTCGTCCTTAGCCTTGGATCTTTGGCGAACACAAAAACCCATTCGCTCTTATCAAATACAAACCAAAAGGAGTCGGTAGTGACTAAACATGCAACCGGAACGTTTGAAGTGAAGTTGAATCTCATCCTGGGAGGGATTGTGATATTACATTGGTCAAGCCGTTGAGGACTTAAGAGCAACGTTCTTATCAACAAAGGCTTAACGCGGCGGGAACGAATGAACATATTCTAAGTTTTGAACGTATCCATCTAAAGGCAGACTATTAAGTGTGTAGAAAGGGTCTGTATGTATTGTCCCAGATGCAGCCAGCAGCAAGTCTCTGATAACGTTAGCTTTTGTAGTCGCTGTGGCTTTCAGTTGGCAGGAGTGAAAAAACTACTGGTTACCGAGGGAGATCTTCCGGCGCGGAAGCTATGTCCCCAAGCCAGCATTTTTCTGGCAGGTCGGAAGGGTGTTCGACTCGGCACTAAGTTAGTATTCTTCAGCGTTATTCTATTGCCCTTGTTCTTTGCCTTATCCTATACCTTTGATTCGCCAATACCTTTTTGGTTTCCGGCAGTTGTTTTTCTCGCGGGCCTTACGTGTATGCTCTACTTCAGCATTTTTCGTGAAGATAATTTACCCTCGAAGCAAAAAGCCCCGTCCACATCTTCTGGGAGGATCGCAAATAGTTCTGCGCTGCCGTCGCGCTCAGTAGCACCTATCGGCGAATTAGACGCCATGCGCGTAAACACCGCGGAGATGATTCAACCGCCAAGTATTTCTGAACATACGACAAACCGTTTAAAAAAGTCTGAAAGTTAGGGTCTCTCGCGAACTCGGGAAGTCATTTGAGCCGAACGGTCAATGGGGGTGACTCTCAACTATATTTGCACTTTCGATTTTGAATGCTTTCTGTTCGCGGAAGGTAAATTCATAGAGGTAACTCAACATGACAAAAAAGAGACAGCTTCGTTGCTCGTTCTGCTTGAAGAATGAAACCGATGTCTTAAAGTTAGTCGCCGGTCCGCAGGTTTACATCTGCGATGCTTGTGTTGCAATTGCGAAGCGGCTCATGGAAAGTGACTCGCATGACGACACCCAGCAGGAAAAAGT
>JALYXE010000282.1 GCA_030947265.1 Acidobacteriota bacterium | reverse complement strand
CCAATACCAACAGATGCGGGTCACTTCCCGCGCGCATGGCGGAGAGGCGCAAGGCCGCACGGGCTCTCGATAAAAGCTTGGCGTCGCTCAAACTGCTCGCCTGAGATCGGAGCAACCGAGCAAATTCAAAAATTAGACGCCCATCGGTGGGTATTACAATCAACGCTCGCCGAAATGCTTCCCGCGCCTCATTCAACCGGCCGGCAACTCGAAGCTTGTTGCCGACTTGTCCCAGTAAGCCAGCACGCTCGCAATCAACTATCGATACTGCCTCCTCCGGAAGGCCCTCAGCGCCAGCCTTCTTGCCACGGAGCTTGAAATCCAGAGTGGCGCTGTCCAGTACGTCAGCGGAAGCAAGTTTTAATGCAGCGACATCACGGTTCAGGGCTTTCGGATCACATAAGTAGTCACGCAACTCCAGCGTGCGGAGATCAAGTTTGTCGGGATGTAGCAAAGGAAACAACTGGCGGACCATCTCTCGATAACTGCGACCCCCCGAAGCGAAGGTAAACTCAGCGCTTTTGCCCACGATCTGAGTGCGGTAGCGGTACCTGACTCTGCCTCCGCGTCTCAATGTACGCAGCGCTTGCGTTTCAACTCTTTCAATGTCTTCGACGCAAAGTTGTTTTTGCCGGCCGACGATGAGCCTTACGAGAAACGGTGTCGGACCACGTCGACTCAAAACTCTTCCATCAAATTCAATTCGATCCGTGAAGGCCAGGATAGGAACGATTAGCCAGGCCGCGGCGACTGCCGCGAGCGCTAAGAGATCCATCTCTGATCGCAAAAGCAAAGCCGAACCAAATGTAAGAACGCTGGCTGCGGCAAGGTAAGAACCATGAGAAACCCGTACGCTTGCGAGCTGCAGACCGCGGCGCGGTTGCTCTCTTTCTTTAGCAACCTCTCTAAGGGCCTTCAAAGTTTTAATTTGATTTGCGTCGTTCATTTGTATTCGTTGATTTCTCGGCCGGACAGTCGACCGGCACGTCAAGCGAGAAAGTACCTCTACCCCGTCCTGGTTCAGTGTAGCGTAAGTCAGCGAACTGCACGAGAGTTTGTGTTGCGCAATCCTCGCCTACGACGCGAATGGCCGGAAATCGCGCAAAGCCAAGGAAAATCCGGGCCCGGGGGTCGCGGGAAGCCTCATCAATTGCTTGATCTGATGCCTCGAGCCTTTCAAAGCCGACAAGGTCGCGAACGCCGGCTCGGTTATGAATTAGAGAGAGGTTGAACCTATAAGTTGCTCGATTAGTTTCCATTAAACAGAACCACTCAGCCGGATTGGCAATCATCGGCATCGCTGCTACTTTAAATAACTGTTCAGCATTCCTGTTAGCGATACTAAGGGCTTCAATTTTCGCCTGGCGTAACGCCACAACGTGAGTAACAGCTAAGCCGGCGCAATAGATTGTGACCGTGGCGAGCCCGGCAATAGCAATCTTTGCGCCCAGACGCCCGCCAATCCTTCTCCTATAAAGAGTAACAAGAATAATGAGAACAACTATCCAAAGAAGACGTAGCACAACCTCGTGCAGAAGCCGGTTGGGTCCAGGTGCGCCGACCAAAACCAGATAGCTCGGGACAAGGGCGATTATCACCCAAACGATGATGTGTTTCCTGGTTTTCGAGGTCAGAAGAAAAGCCGCACCTCCAAGAACAAGCCATATGAAAGGATCTACGATGAAAACAAAATCGCCATAGAACCATTTGGAGTTCCATGGGAGCAGGAACCTGACACCGTAATTGTTCGCCCAGTCCATGACTGGATGCGTGGCAGTTACAACGAGAGAAGCGACAATTAATCCGCGTAACTTCAACCCGGGCGACCGGCGTCCGCGGATCCGCACGCGTAGAATGTCGCCCAGATAGAAGATGCACGGAAGCGCCAACGCCAGCGCGAGTGTGCCCAGGAGTGAATGGGTAATTCCACGGTGGTGATGAAGGAATGCCCAGCGTCCGCCAAAAACGAGGGCGAGGATATCGGCATCCGGGGCATTGGCAGCGAGGACACAAAGAGTAGTTGTTCCAGGTGACAACCTTTCCAGTCCGGCTTTAGACGCGACCAGTCCTACCAATGAGTGAGTAAGGTTGTCCATTCGCAGCCTGGCTGAGCTTGGCACTTAGAGCTTTGATCTCTGAACGCCAATACTATCACTCAAGATTCGTCGGTGATTCTCTCCGGGGTACGCAGCCGGGCAGCCCGGCGCAGGGGTGATGGCAATAACACCACCGAAACCAGGAGTGGGCAAGTTGAGCAATTAGAACGGTAGATCTGTGCCGGGCGTCTCGGGAGTTAGCTTTGCATAGCGCTCGGGATCGATTTTTTGAAGTTTCTCGGCTGCTTCTCGAGCGGCCGCGGACGGTGGAATGGGAGTTCCGTCTGTGTCCTTCGTCTTGCGTGAAGAATCTACGATATTGAATAGCAGATCGGCAGCTTCCTTCTTCTTGCCCTGCTTCTCATAAATATTCGCGAGTCGCAGGTTGGCAGTATCCGGAGTAACTACTGGGCTGTTTTGTGCCGCCAGCTCCTTGTAGAGCCGTGTGGCCTCGTCGTATTTGGCATCTTCCTCTTTAGCGTGGGCCAGGGCAAACTTGGCCAGCGTGGCTGCTTCCACTACTCCTGTCTTGCTAACCTCCGCCAACTCGCTCAAAGCCTTATCCCGATCGATGTAGAGCAAGTTTGTGGCGATAAAGTAGCGCGCTTCGGTCCGGTAGGGATCGCCATATTTTGCTGCGACTTTCTGAAACTCCTCGATCGCTTTTTGGGCGCGCTCCCTTTCGTTCGTGAAGCTTTGACCGGTGGGAGTTTGCGCCGTTGGGTTTGAGGATACAGGGGCGATAGCAATCGCGATCGCTCGTCCCAGCGCACGCCGCGCTTCGTCGCTCTTGCGGTTATTCCACTTCACCAGGACCATCACGAGTATAGCCAATAAGGCTACGCCAGCTATTCCATAAAGTATCGCCTTTCCCCTGCCTTCCAGCCGTTCACCTAAACGATCGAAAATTTTCCCTGCAGTATCGCGAAACTTATCATGCCGCAGTTCGCGCGCGCGCTTCTTCTTGTACTTGGCCACGTCTTTCTTCCTCGCAAGTCCACACAGTGAACTGCGTTCTCTGAGGGGTATGATCGGCGAACCAGTAACTCTAATAGCCGCTCGGAAAACTTGTCAAGCAGGGTCTTTATATAGTATTCCGAAGCTAACGTGGCAAAGCCGGCATCTAACCGCCTGGACTGGTGGGGGACGCCATTGGGGAACAAAATGAGAAATCGATTGGGAACAAAGGGCCTGTTGGCGGTGTCTAACATGCCGACAGTCCGGGAATGCGCAGGGGCCGTCAGCTACTCCGATTCCAATCCCTGGGGTAACAAGTGAGCTACGGAGAGCCAATAGCCCTCCACGGGCAAGTGGTATTGGACCAGGTTGCCGCCGCAACCCCGCTGGAATTGCGCTCTACGGCTGAGGCAGAGTTCATTGAAAGACTAAAGCGAGGTGAGGCCGCGGCTTTCGAGAAGCTGGTATCGGAGCGTTCCGGTGAAATTTACGGACTGCTCTTTCGCCTCACGGAAAATAGTGAAGAAGCCCGCGATTTGACGCAAGAAACGTTTCTGCGAGCCTTCCAGAGTATTGGGAGCTTTCGGGGCGAGGCGGACTTGAGAACCTGGATTTATCGCATCGCTATCAATCAGGCACGAAACCGCTGGCGTTGGTGGCGGCGGCGGCGTCGCGATTCAACAGTATCGCTGGATGCGATCCAGGGCCAGTCGAACCAAACATTGATTGCGACCCTGGCTGAATCTTCGGAGAACCCGGAGGAGAAAACTTTGGCTCGCGAGCGGGAGTCAGCTTTGAGATCGGCACTACAGAAAGTGGGCCGAGCTTATCGGGAAACAGTCATCTTGCGAGACATAGAAGGTTTTACTTATGAAGAGATTGCCACGACTTTGGAAATCAATGTGGGAACTGTGAAATCGAGACTGGCGCGTGGCCGCCAGGATTTGCGTCAAAGGTTGGAAGGATCTTTGTAAAGCGGATGGCCGACCCGCCCCGGCTCACATAAACTCGGTGCCAAATGGGTCGACGTGAGAAAACGGCGGGACTAGAGCGGCGAGTGATTCAAAGTGCAAAGCGAATTTGAACGTGGCCAGTAACACCCGTTGAAGCGTCGCTTGAATCGATGAACTACTTTACGTCATGGATCCAGCCGGAGTTGCTCCTTGTAACAAGAGGAGCAGCCGGGGTCGGTCGGCCATCCGCAGGTTTCGGATTGCGGAATTTGGATTTCTGATTGAAAGTCGGAACTACTTGTATGAGCTGCGAAAGAACTACACAGCTGCTTTCACAATACATCGATGACGTTTTGTCGCCGCCCATGCGTGTCGCGGTTGACGCGCACTTGGAGAAGTGCCCGGTCTGCCGCGCAAACAATGCCGAGTTGCGCTCAATTAGCCGCGGCCTGGGCCAACTTGCTCGTCCCGTTGCGCCCTCAACATTGGCTTCATCAATTACTGACGCATTGATGATTGAAGCCGCTGCGCTACGACAATCTCCGCGACGCTCATTTCGCGAGATTTTTGCCCAGTGGCTCGAGCCTCGATTAATGCCCTACGGCATCGGCTCATTGGCTTCAATCATACTTTTTATTTCCATGTTTGCCGCACTTCGTCCTCACTTCGTCGCGCTTCAGGAAGCCGCCAGACAAAGCAACACCTTGCTCGCGGTGCAGTCATACCCTCGCTACGACTTGAATCAGCCGGTAACTCCCGAAGATTTCTCTTCCAGGCGAGCGCCGTTTGCCGAGCAATCACCCAGCCTCGATCCCGGTGGGGCACTTGCTGCGCTCACTGGTTCCTACGCCCATCCACATACTGACGTTTATCAGGACGGTGATGACATGATTGTTGTCGCGGACGTATTCAGTAATGGCTCTGCATCGCTGGCCGGCGTCGTGCTGGCGCCGCGCGATCGGCAGATGCTGGCAGACTTTGAAGTGGCCTTGCGACAGAGCGCAGCATTCGTTCCAGCATCTTTAGATCGACGTCCCGATACTATGCGGGTGGTCTTTAGCGTGCAGAAGGTAGACGTCCGCGATCGAAGTTTTTGAATTACTAACCGCGATCATTCCTCAATCTTAATCCCACTAACACCTCGCTCAGCGAGGTGACAACCACCTGCCTTGCTGTACTTAACGGTTTCAACGTTCTCTTTGTGGCCAATTGAAACGGCTCAGATACGAACGTTAGTCCTATTTGCTCGCCGAGCGAGATACTGACGGGATTCGGTGCTCCCTAAGTCCTCTTCAAACATAGCTTCACACGAACCAAGGTGGGGCGAAGGGTACTGATGCAGTTTGGGCATCTGAATCACGATTGGCGCGGGCCACGATCGTTGTACTAAGGGCAAGCACTCAAACTGCATCGGTAGCGTGCGAAGGACTCGCTTGACGCACTGCATTGCGCATGTTAGTTTGCGGCTTCATCCTGTTTACATACTTTGATCAGAATCCGGCTAGTGACTAGTCTGAAAACACGCGCGTGACTGCAGTCGCCCCAGAACTCAAACGAACGCCTCTTAATACGATGCATCGCAGTATGGGCGGTCGCATGGTGGATTTCGGCGGCTGGGACATGCCGGTGCAGTATCCGACCGGTACCGTGGAGGAGCACCTGCGCACTCGCAACCATGCCGGACTCTTCGATGTTTCTCATATGGGCGAGATTGAGGTGCGTGGTCCAGAAG
>JALYXE010000270.1 GCA_030947265.1 Acidobacteriota bacterium | reverse complement strand
ACGCCTTCTTGTACACTGTCACCCGTTTCGGTAACCCCGGGCGCGAACCCCACATCCTCGACTCTAACCATCACCGCACCAGCTGGGATCGCAAATCTCAGATCGGTGAAACCGTTTTCGAAAGCGCCCGCGCTATATGCCCTCTTCCTCCCGTCTCTATTTTTCGCAATTGCGGTAAGACCGCGGAGAGGCCGGCAACGACGGATTCTGTGCCTTATGGGAGGATGCCTCGTAGCTTTTTGCGTTTTCCAGTTAGCCTGCGGAGGCGCGGGTAATGGTCGTGTGGTCCACAAACATGTCCTTCAAAGTTATACCGTGACGGTCACAGCGAGTTCGGGCGCGATCTCAAAATCAACGCAAATCCAGCTCACAGTGAATTGAGCATTGGTAACTTAAGACGGGAATTATGAGACCGTACAGGAGGGTCCTGCGCGGCCGCAGCAATTTCGGACAGGGCACTCGAGGTGTCGCAATTAATCTAATGGCGCGCGCCGTTATTCCAGCCCGACTCCTGATCCGGCTTAGCCTGAATGACATCATCCACGAATTTGATGGCGATCATGGCTAAAACTACAAAGGAGATCGTGTCAAGTGTCTTCATGCACTCGATTATCCGGGCGCTCGTAGTCCCGAATACAGATCACTTTAGTACAAAGGCGAAGGTCAGTTGCCCTTTACGCGATCCGCTTAATTTTTCCGGGAATGCTCGGAGTGGAAGGTTTCACGTGTGGCTTCTCCGATTGGCGCGCGAGACAAGGTCCGCAGAAAACCTTCTCACTAACTTCGCACCATTCCGCGTGTAGATCACAAAGGCTTATACCGCATCGGATGCACTGCTCTGTCGAGGAGCGGCCGCAAGCGTAAGCGCCATTTAGACGCCCGAGCAGAATTCCGCAAGACATACCATTTAGATGCATCGTCTCTCGCAAGGGCTCGGCCTTTGACTTTGCCGGTCTTTGACTTTGCGGGCCTTTGACTTTGCCGGCCTTTGACTTTGCCGGTCTTCAACTTTGGCAATCTTCAACTTTGCCAATCGGTCACCGTCTGAACGCGAGTGCGCGAGCGACAGAATACGTAACGTGCTTGGCGAGAACGTCGCTTAAGCTATCCTTTTTCCCAGTCTGGAAATCCCAGGACATCCTTCTTCACAATCCGGAGGCCTTCCAGAGCATCCTCAATGGCCTGCCGTTCCGCTTCATGGCCAGTCTTTTGCGCCAGGGCCTGCTGGCGCTTAAAGATTGCAGTTTCGGCGGCCATTACGCGCGGCAAGAGCTTGTCGGGGTCACGCTCCGAACGCGCAGCTTGATACTCGCGCTGCCATGCTGGATACAACGTCTCGGAATCCGGGGAATTCGGGTCCGCCATGTAAGCCTCCGGCACAAACCATTCCCATCGCGCAGAAGAATCCTCGCCACTGGTGCGGACCCTACTGCGAGGGCATAGTTTTGCAATATTAACTTTTCGGTGCAGAACAGTCAGACTGAATGGCTAGGCCCGCGTTCGCATTTGCTCAATACTTTGGCGTGCGGTTTGGGCAAAACATCTCGGTGTCTACGGAGAGTTCGTCAGTCTTTAAACCCAACGACGCGTGTTTTCGCGTGACGAAATCCTTAAGCTCTGCTCACCACTAGTAAGCAAGCAGCATGCCAATCGTGGTCCCGTCCAAGTCGCTGCTGATCACGCATTTGAAAATCCAGTTCATGCCTTATGTCGTCCGTTGAACGCAAAATTTGCTTACGCACATTAGGAAAGTGCAAAAGTGCCTCATAACACTTCGAGGTCACAGCCTTTCAATCGCCGCTGGCAGCGCTTGCTTTCATGGCTTAGTGTGAAGATAACCTGAATGAAATGTGAAGAGAACCTGAAGGCTGGTTGGCATAGGCGTACCCTCTTGCACCGCTACGTCTGAGTCTGACTTGTACGATACGGGACCAGGGAAGTAACCTCCGAGCTTGTATTCTCGGCTTATTGGGTTCTTTGAGACGAAACGAGCGTGAACTGGAGTCGAGGACAGACGATTCTCGTAAGCTGGAGGAACAAAGAAGGGAGTGCGTCCTAATCGATAATCACTCTTGTGCGACTAGCGCTGCCCGGCTGATTCTCATTGCCCTGCCCATTAGGCTTGAGGTCAGATTTCTGTGCGGTCGCGATATTATGCGCGCCTGTCTTGAAATGGTTCGTAAAATCTTTAGCCACAAAATAATCGGATTGACGCAGCTGCGCTTCCGCGGCCTTTGCCACTTCGGTTTTTTGCGATCGCATCCCTGATTCCCTCTGTCGCAAGTCGTTGGAAGTGGAAGCAAGGGCTGTTGATGTTGTGTCGCCCGTAGATACCCCTGTCGTCGAGGGACGTATTGCGGCAAAAATTAACATCGAGGCAACAATTGCCACGGTCTGCCAGAATAATTTGTAAGGCGGTCCATCTATTTGGCGGCTTCTTTCGTTAAAACGCGAAGCCATTCCGAACCAGAGTGCCGAGCGCGCCGGGCGCCTTGGCGAATTTTTTTTGGAAGGCAACAGCGCAGGAGAAACGTTCGGGTTACCC
>JALYXE010000268.1 GCA_030947265.1 Acidobacteriota bacterium | reverse complement strand
GTTTCGGCTTATGCTCTTCTGCGGTGCGCTGCAGCTCGTCGTAATCAATCTGCTCCGTTTCGCGCGAGACGCCATAGTCTGCAACCTTGTAACTGAAGCCGGAGAAGTTCATCGGATGGCCATGCGTGAGATGGCCGCCGTGCGAAAGGTTCATACCCAAAATCTGATCGCCATACTGAATGGCGGCGAGGTAAACCGCCATGTTGGCCTGCGCGCCACTGTGTGGCTGCACATTGGCGTGCTCTGCTCCGAATAATTCTTTGGCCCGATCAATCGCCGCCTGCTCAACCACATCCGTCCACTCGCACCCTCCATAGTAACGCTTTTTCGGGTAGCCTTCGGCGTACTTGTTCGTAAATACAGACCCCGCGGCCTCGAGCACAGCTTCGCTAACGAAATTTTCAGATGCAATTAGTTCGAGGCCGTTCGACTGGCGAGCGACTTCGTTGTCAATGGCTTCGGCTATTAATGGATCGACTTCGGCCAGCGATGCGTTTCTTGGATCGGTCATTCCGTTTACCCTTCGATAGCCAAAGAGGAAGCATTCAAGCAGGTAGGGCTCGCAGTTAGGAAGGGCGGCTTGACCCCGCCAGGATCGAGTGCCGTTCAGAGCGCGGGGGTAAATCGCCCTTCCCGACCATGAGCTTTTCCTTCTTGACTCACTCTGCGTGTGTGCGCGTCGGCGTAGCTGATTCTATCGCTCTAATTTTCTCAACGCGGTCAGCGTGGTGGCCGCCTTCAAAGTCGGCGCTAAACCACGCTCGCACGATTGCCGGAATTTCCCCGTGGGGCGTGGTCCGCGCGCCGATCGCCAGAACGTTTGCGTCGTTATGTTGCCGCGCCAGTCGAGCTGTTTCTTCTGACCAGGCGACAGCCGCGCGCACCCCGGGAACCTTGTTGGCCGTTATAGCCATGCCAGTGCCTGAGCCGCAAACAAGTAGTCCCTGATCGGCGCCACCTGTGGCGACTTGCTCGGCAACCTTGCGCGCGTAGTCGGGGTAATCAACCGATTCTTCGGAGACCGTTCCGAGGTCGTCAAACTCCAGGCCTAACTCTGTCAGCAAGGGCTTCAATCGTTCCTTTTCGGTGTAGCCGGCATGATCGCTCGCTAAGGCAACTTTCATAATTGATTCTCCGCTGATGATGAGAGTGCAGACGCTGATGGTACATCACGCTACGAGGGCCCGCAATGAAGTAGGACAGGCATTCTTGCCTGTCTTTGGGAGTTCGGTGTCAGTCGCCGCTTTGAAAAGCGCTGACAAGCGGGGTCCCCGCGCGGGCAGCCCGCGTGGGGTGCTCGTGTCAGTGCACTCCCAATGCCGGGTAGTGTCTTAGTTTCCGTTTCTCTGTGTAACCTCCGTGTTCTCTATGCCTCTGTGGTTAACGACCGTTAGTAAGACTCACTACAGAGTCACAGAGAACACAGAGGACGCACAGAGATTAGTTCAAACCAAGACAGTACCAAATGCTGTCCTGCATTGCGTTGCTTACCAGTGCTAAGCGAGAATGACGAGTCAACCTTATCTAATGAGATTTACTTGCTCTAATCAGGTGTCGTCTTTCGAAAGCTATGCGTTGGTCACAATACTTCATACCCACACTTCGCCAGGATCCTGCAGACGCTGAAGTGGTTTCTCATAAACTCCTGCTGCGAGCCGGTCTTATTCGTCAGCTCGGCTCGGGAATTTATTCCTATCTACCAATGGCCCAGCGCGTCGCACTAAAGGTTATGCAGATTTTGCGCGAAGAAATGAACCGCGTCGGCGGGCAGGAGTTTTATTTGCCGGCTTTGCATCCGGCTGAGGTTTGGAAAGAGTCCGGTCGTTGGGATGCGATAGGCGACGACATGTTTCGCCTCAAAGATCGCAAAGATGCGGACATGTGTCTGGGCATGACGCACGAAGAAATTTTTACAACGATCGCGCGCAACGAAGTCCGCTCTTACAAACAATTACCGCAGGTCTGGTATCAGATTCAGGTGAAATTTCGCGATGAGCCGCGGCCGAAGTCGGGACTAATGAGGCTGCGCACTTTCATTATGAAAGATGCTTATTCTTTCAACGTCGATCGTGCCGGACTCGATCGCGCCTTCGAGCAGCAGCGCGAGGCTTATAAACGGATCTTTAGTCGATGCGGACTGAAGTTCTCGATTGTCGAAGCTTCCTCAGGGTCTATGGGAGGCTCGGAGTCAAACGAGTTTGTGGCAAAGACTGATGCCGGCGAGGATTTAATCGCACACTGTGAGAACTGCGGATATGCAGCAAATCTTGAGAAGGCAACTTCGCGTTTGGCCCGCAGCAGGGACCTCGTCGGTCCGATTGCGCCGGAAGAGTTTCCGACGCCCGGAGTGCGCACTATAGAGGATTTGGCAACCTTTCCAGGCGGTGCCAGAGCGGACCGACAGATCAAGTCGCTGGTTTATGTTGCCATCATTAATAACGAACCACAGCCTGTGCTTGCCTTGCTTCGCGGCGATCATCAACTACATGAGACGAAGCTTGCCGACAACCTTGCGGCAACTGCTGTGCGAACCGCCCACACGGAAGAGATTAGGGAACTACTCGGGGCTGGAGCTGGGAGCCTCGGCGGAGTTGGAGCAAAAGCCAGAGCCAGGGAAGCGAACTTTGAACTGCTAATTATCGCCGACCTGGCTTTGAAGGGCCGACAAGATATGACCACCGGTGCCAACAAAGATGACCATCACCTGCGCGGTGTCGACATTCAGCGGGACATCAAGCCGGACCGATGGGCTGATTTGCGGAGCGTCATTTCGGGAGAAGGGTGCCCGAATTGCGAGCAAGGTACTCTCGAACTGTACAAGGCTATGGAGATTGGACACATCTTCAAACTCGGAACGAAATACTCCGAATCGATGGGCGCAACCGTACTGACCCAGGATGGCAAAGAGGTGCCGATTGTAATGGGGAGCTATGGCATCGGCGTTGAACGCATTATTACTGCTGCAATAGAGCAGAACCACGACGCCGATGGAATCATCTGGCCAAAAAGCATTGCCCCGTTTGACGTAATCGTCACTGTAACAAACATGAAGGACGATCGACTGCGTGAGACTGGAGAGAAGCTCTACAAAGACTTGCAGCGGGCGGGCCTTGACGCATTACTTGACGATCGCGATGAGCGGGCAGGAGTTAAATTTAAAGACGCCGACTTAATAGGTATTCCCTATCGCGTCACCATCGGCAAGAAAGCGTCGGAGGGCCTGGTTGAACTTTTTGCCCGTGCAACGAAGACGAGCGAGGACGTCAAACTTAGCGAGCTCGTACTCCGCGTTCAGACACTCGCGCTGGCAGGTTTGTAGAAGCTCTAGCACGTTTGTAAGAGCTTTAGTCGCGGCTTTGCCGCCGCCCAGTGCGGAAAGGCTCTGCTTTTCCGTCACTTTTTCTAAAATCCCCGAGGCTATGCCTCGACGCGACGCACTACCTGATGCGAAAGCTAACCTTATTTCCATGAGATTCGTTCTCTTATTTCTAATCGTCGTCGCTCTTGCTCCGCAGGTCGCCGCTCAGGACCTGCTTCCGGAGCTTGTTCGCCGCATCAAGCCATCCGCGGTGGCCATCGAAACGTTTGACGCGCACGGCGAGAAGCTTTCGCGCGGCAGTGGCTTCTTTATTGACTCTAATCGCGTAGTAACTAACCGTCACGTCATTGAAAACGCATACCGCGCTGAAGTTCACTCCTATAACGGCGGCGTCTATCCGGTTAAGGGAGTCGTTGCTGTTGATGCAGAGGGCGACCTCGCCCTCTTGAGAGTCGATGCTCCTCCCAATCAAGTCCGGCCTCTCTTGCTTGACAGAACTTCGCCGCAGGAAGGTGAAAGCGTAGTAGTAATCGGAAATCCTTTTGGCCTGGAAGGAAGCGTAACTAACGGCATCGTATCGGCGGTGCGCGACATTCCCACATTTGGAAGAATAATACAGATTACTGCTCCTATTTCGCCGGGCTCCAGCGGCAGCCCGGTGGTCAACATGAAGGGACAGGTGATTGGCCTGGCAACACTTCAGATTACGGGCGGCCAGAGCGTTAACTTCGCAATTCCCTCTGAAAGAATCTCGCAATTGCAAAGCGGAGCATTGTTATCACTGTCCGATCTGGTGTCAACTAGTGGCAGAAACAAGCGGGCCAAGGCGGTGCAGTTTTTCCGTGATGGGCTCAGCTTTCTTTCAAAGGACGACTGCGAAAGAGCCCTGCCCTACTTTGAGAAGGCGGTAGATTCGGATAGCAACTATTCCGAGGCGTGGGCCCAAACGGGATTCTGCAGAGAGAAACTTGGCCGTCACAGTGAGGCTATCGAAGCATCTAAAAAGGCCGTCAATCTTAGACCATCCGCGGAGTCTTACTTCAATATTGGGTTGGCAAACTACTACCTGAAACTGTATCGAGAAGCAGTTGATAATTACCGACAGGCAATTCGGCTGGATCCCTATAACGCCGCGGACGCCTACTACGCTCTGGGCTTGGCTTACCGGGATTGGGGACGCGCTGATGATGAGATTCAAGCTTACAAGCAAGCTATTCGCCTGCGCCCAGACTACACAAGTGCCTACGAACGATTGGGCTCCAGATATTTGAAATCGAGGAAATTTCCCGAAGCAATTGAGATCTTCAAGCAATTGTCAGCCTTGAAACCGGGCGACGAAAATGCGCCAAACAACATGGGTGAAGCATACCTGGAGTTGGGCCACTTAACGGAAGCGTTGGAAGCCTTCAAACAAGCGATTCGTCTGAAGCCTGACTTTGGACGGGCTTATTACAATCTCGGAAAATCCTACCTGGCAATGGGCAATCGCGATGGCGCGTTGGAACAATACAATATTTTGCAGAACTTAGATCAGGATTGGGCGGAGAAGCTCAACAGCCTCATTAATCCATAGCTCGATTTAGCTTGTCCAATGTCCAATGTCCAATGTCCAAAGTTTAGATTTGCCCACGAGACTTTGGACCTTGGACGTTGGACTATTCCGGTGGTTGCCACTTTCGATTGATTAGACTAGCAACGAAACCAGCGCCAAATCCGTTATCAATATTTACAACCGTTACGTTGGACGCGCACGAATTTAGCATACCCAGGAGGGCGGCGATGCCCCCAAAAGATGCGCCATAGCCAATACTTGTAGGTACCGCAATTACAGGGACGCTCACGAGACCACCCACCACTGAAGGAAGTGCGCCCTCCATTCCAGCGGCAACAATCGCGACCCGCGCTCGTTGAAGGAGCGAGTGTTCTGACAAGACACGATGGATGCCGGCGACACCAACATCCCAGACGCGGTTGACTCGATTTCCCATGGCCTCAGCCGTCAACGCAGCTTCCTCGGCAACGGGTATATCGCTCGTCCCGGCTGTAACCACAGCGATCTCGCCAACTCCGTGCTCAGTGTAATCTCTCCGGATGCGAATCAAATGCGCCGATTCATGCCATTCGGCTTCTGCTACTACATTTCGCACTTCTCCAAATGTGCCTTCATCGGTATGCGTGACGAGAACATTGGGAGAATGCTGAACCAGCCGTTCAACTATGCCGACAACCTGTTCGCGCGTTTTGCCCGCGCCAAATACTACTTCAGGAAAACCCTGGCGAGACGCGCGCGCGTGATC
>JALYXE010000263.1 GCA_030947265.1 Acidobacteriota bacterium | reverse complement strand
GTAATGCGCTTCGTGAGTTCTCCATCTTGCAACAAGCGGATCGCTTCCTCAGCCAACGCCTGGTAATCGCCGCATTGGCCCACCATACCGGTGCACTCGTGCGTCAGGAGGTCGGGAATGCCACCGGCATTCGTCGTCACCACGGGCAATCCACAGGCAAAAGCTTCGAGCAGCGATAGCGGCTGATTGTCTATCTCCGAGCCGTTCAGATAGATGTCCGCCGCGTCATATAAGGCAAACACTTCTTCGTGATTAACCCGGCCCTTGAATTCGACGTTGTGCAGATTCAACTCGCGCGCGAGTTGCTCGAGCGCTGGGCGCTGACTGCCATCACCGGCAACCGTCAATCGCGCATCAGGGAAACGTTTCTGAATCATTGCGAAAGCGCGCAACACGCAGTCAACACCATAATGTGATTCGAGATTGCGATTTGAAAGAAACACGGGGCGCAAAGGGCTGCGCATACGAAAGCGGAACGCTTCAGTGTCGATTGTGTTAACAATCGCGCGCGCTCGCAGTCCGAAGCGCGCGAATACACCCACCAAATATCCCGAGGGCACGGCAATTTCGTCAGCTAGCCCGATTGTTCGAATCGCAGAGCGCCAGCGCGCAAGATGATCCGCTGCCTCGCCGCTGTGATAATTGAGCACGATGTTCTTGCCATAGAATTTCGCGACCAGAATTGCAGGGGTTGGCGCCAGAACAAAAGAGAAGTACGACGCGGAAAAAACATGAATCACGTCGTACTTGCGCACACGAGCCAGGAGCGTCGCCACATACCATATCGAGGTGACGATGGTGCGCACGTACTTGATCGCCTGAAGTTTTCTGAAGCTTCCGGGCAGACGAGGATTGATCGGAAGGAATCCGATGTCCAATGACGGCTCGTCACGCAGTCGGGTCATTAGCCGCGCTGCTTGCACAGCCTGGCCGCCCAGAATGTCGAACGACGGAGCAATGATCAGAACACGCAGCTTTTCTTTGCACGCTGGCGTAGTGCTCTGTTCGACAGAAGACTCCCGGGAGTTCATTACAACTGGCATTACACCTTGCGCTTTCACCTCGGCGTCAAGGCGAGCTGAGGAAGCGCCTCTCTTTCCGATAACAGTCTATAGTAAAGCTCCTCTGTTCGTGCGAGTTGTGCTTCACAGGAAAAACGCTCTTCAACAATCTTCCGGCCGTTGGCTCCCATGTTTGATGGGTATGGCTTACCTAACAAATCAACAATGCGCTTTGCCATCGTTTCATCGTCGCCCGCTGGGACAAGATGACCGCTATGGCCTTCGACTATCGCTTCGCAGGCACCCCCGACATCGGTAGCTACTACCGGTCGGCCCGCGGCCATGTACTCCAAGATAGAGTTCGAAAAGCCTTCCGCTTTCGAGCTGAGCACGCAAACATCCGAAATCCTGAGCAAATCTGCGAGAGATTCACAGCGGCCTAGGAAATGAGTGCAGCTCTCGATTCCCAGCTCGCGGGCCAGCGCGCGCAACGACGGCATCATCTCACCCTCACCAGCCAACAAAAATGCCGCGTTCGGAACGGCATCACGAACGCGCCGCGCCGCGCGTAAAAACGTTGGATAGTCCTTCACCTCATGGCGCATATTGGCCACCACGATGACGAACCTGTACTGGCCGTCCATTGAAGGTGGTATGCCAACGCGTGTAAATGAGTCCATGCGCGTGGATGATTCTGGAACCGTCACCCGCTGGAGATCGATCCCGTTATAAATCACCGTCGTCTTGTCTGGTGACACACCTTGCTTCACAAGCTCGTTGCGAACAGATTCTGAGTTGACGACAACTTGGTGGGACAAAGAATAGGCCAGGCGCTGAAGTCGCGTTTGTCCACCCGTACGCATGCCACGGGTTTCGCGCATCGAGGCGATACGCACGGGCACGCGCGCCAGGGCACCAGCGAACATTCCGAAGATGTTGGTATAGAAATCGTGCGTGTGCAGCACCTGGACCTCGGTACTTCTTAGATAGCGCGCAAATCGTCGCAACTGGGCAATGGCACTCGGATTGTAAAAGGCCGTCAGTGGAAAAGCGGGGATCTTTCCAAGTCTTAAATCTTCAATTTCGGCGCGAAGAACCCCGTCAGGGTTCAGGCAAGCAACTTGAACGCGGAAATGACCGCTATCGTGCAAGAGCCGGGTGAGCTGTATTGCCTGCCGCTCGGACCCGCCCTGGTGAAAACTGTCAATCAATTGAAGAACAACTGGTTTCAAAACGCAAAGCGCTCCGCACTGAGAAACGAGAAGAGGTCATGGCTATTTTACCATCTCGATTACTCGCACTGTGGCGTAATAATCAAGCGATGGAAATCGTCTCAACACCATCCCATCAATCCGATGAAGCGGGTACATCAGTTTATTTACACCCGGCAGGATTCCCACCAGATTGGTATAAGGAAGCGTGAACGCCTTGGCGCGGTATTGTGAGAACCCGTGCGCAAAGTCCGCCAACTCCTCATCAGTTAAGGGACGCTCGTAGGGCGAAACGTCTTCTGCCTGATAGGGAATCAGGCCGCGCAATAATCTGATGACCCTCGAATTGCGCACCGGCTCCTGAAAGATAGCGCGGCCGCCCTTTTTCAAAATTCGCAATATCTCGCGCGAAACCAACTGCAAATGGAGATGATGCAAGATTGCGATCCCAAAGACCATATCTACCGACTCGTCCGCCAGCGGTATGTTGTGGGCTGAGCCGTTCACGAAGGTGACATTACTTAAGACATCGTTCTTCAAAAGTCTTTGCCGCGCGACCTCCATGATTGGATTAGAGATGTCCATGGCGATCACTTTGGCGCCGCGCCTCGCTAGCAAAACACTGCTCTTTCCTGCGCCACAGCCAAAATCGAGCACTGTCTTATCCCGCACGTCACCCAGCAAGTGATGCGAATACTCGAGGGGATAAATCGTGTCCGCTGAAGCATTCAGATAGCGCCCAATGTCGTCCTCGCTGTAGCGCAACAAGGTCTTTGCCGTACGTACCGAATCCATCGCGCTGCGGCTAATCTCTTCTCGCTCCCAGGTCTTGATATGCTCTCGCTGCGCCAGTGTATAGCTTGCACGATCCGTAATTGGGTTGAGTCTTTCCGATTTGATGCGAGCGTGATCTCCGTCAACGAACACTTGATGCCATAGCTCGAGCGTAAGCAATGACCACAGCGCCATTGAGTGATCGCGTCGCCCACGTTCGTGTTCATCGAGCAGGACGTCTGTGTAACTCGTCGAGACGATACCCCGCTGTCGAAAGCGCGAATCCATCAACGTATCCCGAATGCGCTCACGCAGTTGCAGGTTAATCCACTGCTGTATCGGAACGCCGAATCCCTGTTTGCGCCGATTCAGAATTTCAGGCGGCACCAGGTCGGCGACGGCCCGCTTGAACAGGTGCTTGGTTTCCAAACCAGACATCTTCATGGAGGCCGGAATGCGCGTCACAAAATCAATCAGCTTATGATCCAGCAGCGGCACGCGCGCCTCGAGCGAGACCGCCATGCTCATGCGATCGACTTTTGTGAGAATGTCTCCCGGCAGATAGGTCTTGCTGTCGATGTACAGCAGCGAGTCAAGTAGCGCGTCGGTGCCCACCTTATCGCCATACTCCTGAAAACGCGCAGCGGCGTGATTGTTATTTCCCAGCTGATTATGAAAATCGCCGGTATACAATGCGGTCTTGGTAAGGCCGGTGAAAATGGAAACGTTGTCAAAATACCTGTCAATGGGCTCGAGGGCGATGTTGTGAAGAAAATTACGTCCCCATGCTGCATGCGGCAGCGATCGGCTCAGCGGCTCCATCACACCTTGCCTGAACCTCCGTGGTAGCAGGGCGTACTTGCGGCGTATGCGTTCTGTGACATAACGGGTGTAACCAGCGAAAAGCTCGTCGCCACCATCGCCGGAAAGTACTACCTTTACATGCTCGCGGGCGAGCTTTGACACCATGTAAGTGGGTATGGCGGAGGAATCAGCAAACGGCTCGTCGAAATGCCAGGCCAACTCGTCCACGACCTTGCAGATTTCCGGAGTAACGAAAAACTCGTAGTGATCGGTGCCAAACTTCTTCGCCGTTAGCCGGGCGTATTTGAGTTCGCTATAGCTGTCTTCGAGAAAACCGATGGAGAAAGTCTTGACCGTCTGGCCCATGTGGCGGGCCATCAACGCGACGACGGTGCTCGAATCGACTCCGCCCGACAGGAATGCGCCCAGGGGAACGTCCGAAACAAGTCTGATGCGCACTGACTCGTCAAGCAACTCACGCAGCTCTTCAAGATAGTCTTCCTCGCGCCGGCGCTTGTCATTCGTCTCGAAAGTGAAATCCCAGTATTGTTTTACTTCCGGGCGCCCGTTGCTGAATGTCAGAAAGTGGCCCGGCGGCAGTTTCTTGATATCAGTGAAGATGCTGAGGGGGTCGGGAACATAGCCCAGCGAGAAGTAAGCATCAAGTGATTCCGCGCTTGTTTCGCGCCTTACACCGGGATGCTCAAGGAGTGATTTTAATTCGGACCCAAAAACGAGCGTGCCAGTTGGAGTTAGAGTGTAATACAGAGGCTTTTCGCCCGCGCGATCGCGGGCGATGAAAAGCTTTTGGTTGCGTTCGTCCCAGATCGCAAACGCAAACATTCCGCGCAGATGGTCCACGGAGGCCGTACCGTATTGTTCGTAAGCATGAACAATTGCCTCAGTGTCGGAACGGGTCTGAAACTTGTGACCGTGCGCTTCGAGTTGAGCTTGCAGTTCGCGGTAGTTATATATCTCCCCGTTGAAAACAACCGTCGCCGATCCATCCTCGCCTGAGATTGGTTGGTGACCGCCGGCCAAATCGATGATCGAGAGTCGCCGCATCCCCAATGCGACGCCGTCCTTTAGCATTGAGCCAGAATCGTCGGGACCACGATAACGAATGACCTGGCACATGTTCTCCAGAATGCAGCCACGGTCCTCCCGCGCACGAGGAGTCTTCGTGTCCCACAAATCAATGAATCCGGCAATGCCACACATCTCAGGATCTCAGAATTCTGGCCCGTCAGCTTGCAAGAGGCTACAACTCGATGATGCTTATACTATCAATGAGAGTGTCAGCCTAGAAATCACCTATCATTCTACCTCTAGGGGAGTGGTGGCGCTCAGGGGCTTCAACAGAAGCAGTGAATGCTTTAAATCCATCAGCGCCGACCTGCCTCGCGGCAGCAGGCACAGCACGAGCAGCGTCGCAGAGCCCATGAGCAACGCGCTCCAGCCAAAGCCAACCAAAGGGTTCTTGATAACTACGAACTTCCTAAACAACAGACAGACCGCTATCCCCGCGCCCGAAGCGCAGGTAAAAGGCGCGAGCAATCGATAAAAATCACTGGTGTGCACTGGGCCCGTGCGACCAATGAACCAAAAGAAGAGTGGATTGGCGACCAGGAGTCTTGCCGCTGAATACGAAGCCGCAACGCCGAGCGCGCCGTATCGCAGTCCCGCAACTACGGACAAAATAGCGATAGGCGCGTTGATCATGGACCAGTAAAGCATGTGGCGCGTGCGGCCCTGAGTCACCAGCAGCCATCCGCCGGTGTTCATTACGGGTTGGAACAGTCCGGCGATGCCCATAAAGATCAAAATGGGAGCTGTCTCGCCCCATTGCCGACCTAGCACCAAATAAACGAGCCAATCGGCCGTGACCATCATCAGCGCAACCGCCGGCATAGTGAGCATGATTACCTTTTCCATAATCCGCAGATACGCTTGACGATAACGTTCAGGTGAATTGACCAGTCGGCTTAAGGCGGGAATGGTTACCGCGTTAAGAGGTTCATTAATTTGATCCGTCGGCAAGCTTAAGAGTTGGGAGGCCTTATTATAAAGACCCAATTGCTGTGATCCCCAACGGCGACCTATCAACAGGCTATCCGCATTTCTGGAAAAATAGTTTATTAAGGAGTACCCCGTGACATCGCCTCCGAACGTTAGCATCGACCTAACGCCGGCGTCGCGTTTCGGTTTGCCCGGCCGCCAACGGCACGCTATCCAGACGCCTGTGGTGTTAACGGCAAGCAACATCAATTGACTGAAGACCAGGGCCCAATACCGGACGCCATACCACGCCAAAACGATACCGACAACATAACCTAGTGTCATCGAGGCGAAAGCGATGGCACTCATTGCAAAAAATCGCATCTGCCGCTTAAGCAGGGCTTCGTGTTGCACCGCCAAGCCTCCGAGCACAAAACCAGTTGCAGTGACGATAGTGATCATCGTCAGCCGCGGCTCGCCGTAGAACCAGGCGATGCCCGGCGCCAAGACCATCATCAACAGCATGATGAATATGCTGAGCGTGACGTTGACCCAGAAAAGTGTGCTTATCTGATCATAACTGATCTCAGCCCTTTGAATGGTCGCCAGAGAAAGTCCCATGTCCTTGAACATTGTGACAAAGTTGGTGGCCACGGCGACCATGCCAATCAGCCCATAGTCCTGGGGGCTGAGCAGACGTGCCAGGATCGCGGTGGCTACGATGCTTATGGCGAACTTCAGACCGTGAGCGACCATAGTTACCAGGCCGCCACGCGCAGTACGACCGCCGATTGAGTCGGTCAGATGATCTGTACGGAAATATTCGGGCGGATTGGAGCGTGGCTTCTCCGGCATCGTAATCGGGATCGCGGTTCAGGTTCTGACCAGGAGCGCGAGAGTTCGCTCGTCGCTGTCCCCATCAACATAACGGGTGACACCGCCGAGCCGGAAATTTGTCAGGGCGCCATACTGCTTCATATCGTGCTCAAATTCTTCCTGAGTTTCTCCCTCATGCCCTTCATAAATAAGTAGTTGCCAGGGAATTCGCGCCAGCGCATTCAACCAGCCGAGGTGTCCGCGGACGGCCAGGTATGAGATTACACAACCATTCAGTTGCGGCCGGAGGAAAGCCGGCAAATCTTCTTCGAGGTTTTGTGCCACCGTAATATCACCACCTGTTGTGGAAAAACGCGTGCAGCCCAGAGCCAACAAGAGCTTCTCAGTATGGGGCGTGACATGGCCACGATCCCAACCGTGGCACCAGCGAGCGCCGAGCTTAAGGTATTGGGCCATCATCATTCCGATGTTGCAGCCAACATCGAGCACTAACCGGTCGTTAACGGACAAATTCGCGGACTTCAACAGGCCCTCGAGCACCTTCACGCGTTCATCAATACTTCGTTTGCCCGGCAAGTCAACACCCGGAACCGATTGATAAAGGTACTGGCCACCGCGCAGCAGCGATGTATCGCCGAAGTGAGAAGCCTCAGTGGCTTCGACAGCCACACTTCTCAGATAAGACTCATACTTGAGCAAAATAAAGTTTTGAAAGTCGATGTATCTGAACTCTCCGTTCTGATTTGTCAACGCGTTGTTGCAGCACGTGGGACACTCAAACTCTTCGTCATTAAACCCTTCCGGAAGAATCACTCTGATCAGTCCCTGCGTTTCAAGGTGGCGCAGCTGTTGGATTCCCGCCTCGCACACCGGCATAGAAGGAACGGCTCCTCCAACGTGCTCAATGACGTAGGCGGTAAACAATTGATCGCCACACTGCAGCTCTAACAAATCATAAAGCCGTGGTCCGACGTTCTTGCTGTAAAGCAGGTTTGCAACCAGCGACAGATGCGCATGATTATGCACCAGTCGCAAATGGATCTGGCTGTCGCCTTTTGTAGTTTCGTGTATGTAGCCACCGTCGTATATTCCACCCCTGCCTTTGACAATCTTCAGTCCGGCGTCTGCCGGATAAGCGGCAGCTAATTGCCCAAAGACTGTGGCTTGGAAGGATACCGGCGGCAGGTAAACCGCGTGCCCTCCCTCATTGTAATCAAGCTTTTTTGACTCAAGATAGGTTAGTAATGAGTCGACGCCATCAATTTCTAAGTCTTCCAGTCCCACACGCCGCGGTTTCTGTAGCGGCAGGATTTGTTCCCAGGGCGGCGTCTTCCCAAATGTTTTGCCCACCAGGTTACTAAGGCCGATACGACGTGCTGCTCGCATCTCGGCAATCCATTGATCCTTTAGCTTGCCGGCAACATAATAGGGCTTCGTAAAATGCACCGACAGCCAACCTTTCGCTGAGCGCCTTCCTGCTTCTTGAATGAATTTCGCCGGGTCCCGGTAAAGAGTTAAGGCCTGCTTACCCTCGTCGGAAATAGTTAGGTGGTGTCTGCCGGCAAGTAACCAGCCCGCTTTTATCGGCGCGACACACCCGCGCATCACTTCTTCGAAAGAGTCGGTTGACTTCTCGCTTAGCCCGTCAGTTTCCGCGATGTGATCCAGAATGGCCCTGATTGTTAGACCTTCGGGGTGGTCCAGAAGCAGTTCGAAAACCTTCTGGACCATTCTTCCGGTGCGAACATGCATTGCTGTT
>JALYXE010000225.1 GCA_030947265.1 Acidobacteriota bacterium | reverse complement strand
CTTCCGCCCTGAGCGATGAAGGGCTGAAACGCAAAGCGACGCTCAGCTTAACTTCGCGTCGCGGGGCTTGACGTTGACCGCCCGGAAAGTCGTCAACAAAATGGCTACGCTGCCACGCTGGAGGTATCGCGTTCAACCTTCCCGTCCCGGCGCCGAAAAACTTCGCGCACAATTTCTATAATCTGAGGAGTGTCAAAAGGCTTCGGCACCACCCAGTCCACCCTGGCGGCCTCTCTTTCGTGCGAGCCGACCGCTTCGCGCCAGCCCGTGATGACAGCCAACGGAATGTTGCTGTTCCGCTCACGAATGGCCCGCGAAAGCTCCCAGCCATTCATCTCCGGCATGCCTACGTCCGTGAAGATGGCATCGAAATTTTCTTTTTCAAAAAGCGAGAGCGCCTGGGGCGCACTCTCTGCCAGACTCACCAGACAACCTTCTGTCTCCAAAATGTCACGCAAGAGGTCGCGCACATGTTCTTCGTCATCAACGACCAGAATTCTCATTTGACATGATTGCGCAGGCAACGTTGCGATGCTGGGTAATTCACGCGTTTCCTGAATGTTGACAGCGCTCTTAGCAGTCGGCAACCTGATGCGAAAGCACGTACCGTGTCCGACTTCTGACTCAACCTCCACAGTTCCTTCGTGGCGCCGGATAATTCCGTAACTAACTGCGAGGCCAAGGCCCATTCCGGTATTTCCTTTCGTAGTGAAGAACGGATCGAAAATCCGCAAACGCACGTCTTCGTTCATACCCATCCCTGTATCGCGCACCGAGATTTCGACCACATCACCGGTCTCCTCTGCTGCCAGGGTGAGAATGCCGCCCCGCGGCATGGCATCTACGGCGTTGAATACCATGTTGACGAGTACTTCGCGCAGTTCCGACTCATCGCCCATGATTAGCGCCTTGCAGTGAAGTTGCAGATCGAGGCTGATGTGCACATTTGCCGCCTCAGCCAAATTTTTCCAGCGCGGTTGGGTAATCTCTCCCACGTCCAATAAAAGCTGGCCCATATCCACCAGTTGAAAGTCATGATCGCGCCGCTGGCGGGCGAAGTCCTGAATCCGCTTAATGGTCTTAGCGCCGTCCTTGGCCGTCTTGATAATGATTTCGAGACCATTCTCAACCTTCGCAAGGTCTTTCGATCCAAGCAGGAGCTGGGCGCGACCAAGAATCCCGGCCAGCGTGTTATTTAAATTATGCGCTACGCCAGATGCCAGTTCACCAAGCGCTGACATCTTTTCAACCTGTGAGTACTGCTCGCGGATGCGCTCTTGCTCGGCGATATAATGATTCAGTTCTGCGACGTGGCGTTCGGCTTCTTCAGCGTGAGCAGCTGCCGCTTCCGCCGTAGCGGCCGCCGCCATGACCTCCATGTTTTTTAGATAGGTGCGGTAGGTGAAATAAACGAAAATGATGATCGGGATCGTGGTCGTTATGGCGTAGAAGCCGAATGTGGCGACCAGCTTCGCCAGGATGCCGGCAGCAGATGCACCGGCAAAATAGGTAACTGAGGTCCATAAGTAATACTTCGCCCAGGTGTGCCGGACCGGGCGATCCGTTTTGCAGGCCGCCAGCACCGCGACCAGACCTGAGTTGGAGATATATTGAACGAGCGCCATAACGCAAAGCGCGCTGATGAAATTCGCGGAAAAGACCTCCTGCGGCAGTGCTGTAATTGCGCCGAAGCAAAAACGCAGCGTCCAGACCGTGAGAAAAGTGGCGCAGGCCATAACGGCTGAATTGAAGGTTATTGTCATCGCCTTCCTGCTGAAGGTTAAAGATGAGCAGAAGGCCTCTGTCGCCGCCAGCAGGATAGCTGCGTCCCCGCCGTAGAGCATCATGGTCAAAAAAATGAGCGTATCGGAAACGGAAATATGCGAGCTGAGACGCGGAATCTGAATCGAGAGACGCGACCCCAGACCGAGTGTAATCAGGGCCAGCAGCAGAAAGCGCAGGTCGAGGGTCTTAAGGGACAGGTGATACGCGGAAAAGACGGTCGCTGCCGCCCCCATGGAAATGATTAGCCACATGTACGGGATGGTGAAGCGCTGTCTGCTCATGGCCTCTGCCTTCATCATGTCTCTTCCTCCTAAGTTCAACATTTCTCTGTCAACGCGAGGACTCCCCGCTTAGATCTCTACGAGTTGATCGCTTCAGCCCCGATTAAGACGCCATGGCCGAGTAGAACGCCATCTCCTATGAGGACACCCAAACTGAGAAAGACCGAGCCGTCGCCCATAGTAGCGCCGTTGCTGGTCAAAACATTGCCATTGGCCTGGACCCCGCTCGTCAAACTCTTCGGGTCGCTAACCAGAGTTCTGTTCAAAACGCGAGCGCCACCGCCGAGGACCACGCTCGTCTTGTATATGCCTTGATAGTTAGTGATGTGATCGAGGCTGGTGGCGTAGCCGTAGCTGAGGGCGAGGCTCTGTGACCAGGTGAATGTGTATTCGGGAATGGTCGTCTGGGGACGACTAGTAGTCCTCCAACACATCAGGTCCAGCGACACTTTATCCGCATCCTCAGTCGGTGAACTCTCCTGTGCTTTGGCGCGATTTGTTCTGAAGCTCTGCGCGCACAAACAGGTCGGCAACAAGAGATCACT
>JALYXE010000277.1 GCA_030947265.1 Acidobacteriota bacterium | reverse complement strand
ACTTTTACTTACCAAATATAAGGAGCGTGAACGTTCCCGGAAGCATTGGCGGCCGCGGCCGGGGTCGATCCTTCGTCGGAGCTGGCGTTGGCCCGAAATCCGCTGTTATTAGAAACACCCGATGCGTTTTTTGATCCAGGTCGAGCGTTCGCGCGCCTCTTTGAGTGGCAACATTTTCGAGAACGCTAAACTTGTCCGGTGAGTCCTCATGGACCACCGTCAGCGTACCGTCCCCATTTGAGCTGAAAGCCATTTGCTTTTCGGAATCAAAGGCCACCCCATCGACGCCGCTGCCAATCGGTAACGTCGTTATCACCTTTCCGTTGTCGGCATTCATCACCGCCATTAGCTTGTTCGCACAGGCGACAAATAACCGGCGGTGTTTTTTGTCCATGGCGATTCCGGTAGGCTCTTCGCCGGGCGCCAGCGGCCACGTCGCTTCGACTTCAAGTTTGCGAGAGTCAAACGCTACAACCGCGTTCTTGTCTTCAAGGTTAACGAAGATTTTTCCCCGCTCATCCGCCACGCCCAACTCAGGCTTTCCACCCAGCGCAACTGTTCCCGCTACCTTGCCGCTCTTCGCATCGATAGCAGTGGCATCTTTGCTGTTACCATTGAAAGCAAAAATGCGTTTGCTGGTGGAGTCGTAGACGATCGCATCGGGGTTTTCCCCGACCTTGACCTGATCCAGAATTTTGAGGGTCTTCAAATCAAAAATCGTAACGGTCGCGTTTCCGCCGTTGGTGATGAATCCTTTGCCGAACTCCGGCGCGAGGGCGATGCCATGCACTCGCGGAGTGTTTGGAATGTCGCCAACTATCGCTCCTGACTCAGTGTCCACGACCATCACATGAGTTGAACGGGAGATGTAGAGCCGATGGGCCGCGCCGTCGACGGTGAGTAAGTCCCAACCGCCATCTCCGCCCAGGACAAACTTTTTCAGGAGATGATATCCGGGCGAAGGTTTCGCATGACTGCTTCCGGCGAAAGAAAGCGCAAACCCCCAGGAGATGAAAGCGCAGATAACAGCCCACATGAACCGGTAATGCCCTGAACGTGATTTCATAGAAGCCTCCTTAGAAAAATTTCAAACGAACAAAGGGTTCACGATGCAGCCTCCACACCGCGGTTTGGATGGCCTGCATTAGGGCCAGGCCGCTCGCGGCTTAACATCGCATAAACAGTTGGCGTTACAACCAGCGAAAGCAAGAGGGCTACCGCGAGGCCACCAATTACAGCGATAGCCAACGGTTGCAATAGCTCGGCTCCTGAGCCCAGCGCCAGAGCCAACGGCAGCATTCCTAAGATTGCAGCCAGCGAGGTCATCAAAACTGGGCGAAACCGCCGGCGTCCTGACCTCAACAACGCTTCGCGTAAAGTGTCTCCCGCCGCCAGATGATCTTCGACTGCATCAAGCATCAGAATTCCGTTTTTTGCAACGATACCGACAACCATGATCATTCCCATCAGCGACACGACATTAAGAGTGGTCCCGGTGATGAACAACCCTAATAGTACTCCGCCTAACGCCAGGACAGCACCGGCGACGATCGAAATCGGATGAGCAAACGAGCGAAACTCGATCAGCAGTGTGATAAAGACAAGCACAACCGCCAGGACGAGTGAAAGCGCTAATTCCTTAAAGCTGGCCTGCTGCTCCTGGTAAAGTCCCCCGTATTCAATCGTCATGCCCGGCGGCATCTTCACATCCTTTGCCAGTTGCGCTTTGATCGAGCTAATCGCCGTACCCAGGTCGCTTCCCGAAAGTCTTGCCGTCACCGCCACAGACTGGCGTAAGCCATCGCGGTCGATTTCAGTCTGTCCCTTGTCATACTCGATCTGGGCAACCTGATCCAGCCGGAACTGCGCGCCCGTGCCGGCCGCGCGAATCAGTAAGCCGCGCAACGTGTCGAGCGACTGCCTTGCCGAAGCCGGCAACATCACGCGGACCGTAATCAGTCTTCCCTGTTGCAGAATTGAAGAAGCCGCGTCACCAGTCATAGCTGTCGTTACTGTATTTGCTATGTCTGTCGCATTGACGCCGAAGCGCGCCGCGAGCTGCGGATCAATCTTGAATGTTATTGCCGGGCCGCTAACTACTATGCCGTTGAAGGTGTCCACGATTCCGGGAACTTTTTTGATCGATTCTGCCACGGCGGTTGCGGTTTGCTGTAATGCGGCAGTGTCTTCACTGAACAATCTAATCTCGACCGGCGCAGGCGAGCTGGTTAGATCGCCAATGAGGTCGGACAGAATGCCGACGAATTCCACCCGCAGTGCCGGCTCGGATGATTCGATCTGTTGACGCAGGTCCGCGGTTACTTCATCAGTGGCACGCTTGTGGCCGGGCTTAAGTTTGACGAGAAAATCGCCGTTATTTGGTTCGGTAATGAAAAGTCCGAGCTGTAATCCCGTGCGACGCGAATAGCTTTCGACTTCCGGCGTCTGTTTCAGCATCTGTTCGATGTGCTGCAGCAGGCGGTCGGTCTCCGCAAGGGAAGTTCCGGGTGGACCGGTATAGTCG
>JALYXE010000219.1 GCA_030947265.1 Acidobacteriota bacterium | reverse complement strand
GTCTCCGAGTCCCCGCGTCTGTAGACGGAGGGGTATAGTGTCAACGGTTAGCACGCCGGTCTCCAAAACCGAAAGTCCGGGTTCGAATCCTGGTACCCCTGCCAGCGGCATGTAGAGAAGGGTTTGTTATCAAGAAGTCGGCAATCATGGACGACATAGAAAACCCAGACGCCCCTCTTCCTCCACCGCGCACCGCCCGATTTGGAGAGGGCATGGAAGGTAGAGGAGCAAGGCGCGAGCGCGGACTGAGCGGACCGCGGGTGGGCCGACTCGAACGCCTGTCGCAGTTTGTGCGAGATGTTCGGGCGGAGATGAAGCGGGTGTCCTGGCCTTCGGTTAATGAGGTCAAAAACACCACCATTATCACGCTCATCGCTGTTATTTTTTTCGCAATTTACTTGTTCATGGTGGATCGCATATGGGCGTTTTTATTACTACAACTCAACCATCTACTCAACTGGATGACCGGGGCCTGATTAGCAAGGAAGCACCGTCAATGCAGCAGTGGTTCATACTTCATACCTATTCAGGGCACGAGAAAAAGGTGCGCGACAGCCTGAAAGCTCGAGTGCGGGATACGGATCTGCAAAACGAAATCACCGAGGTGCTGGTTCCGACCGAAACGGTCGTCGAGATGCGCGGAAACAAGAGAATCGAATCGTCCCGCATGTTCTATCCCGGGTATGTGCTTGTGCAAATTGAATGCGATGAGCGTGGCCACATTCCTGATAACGTTTTTCACATGATCAAGTCTACCCCGAAGGTGACGGGCTTTGTCGGTGGACACAACCCTACACCCTTGACACCGCAGGAGGTTGATCAGATTGTTCATAACGTGACCGAGGCCGCTGAAAAGCCGAAGCCGAAGTTCTCTTACTCATCGGGCGAAACGGTAAGAATCAAGTCGGGACCTTTTCAAAGTTTTACCGGCAAGGTTGAAGAGGTAAATGAAGACAAGTCCACGCTGAAAGTGACCGTCACGATCTTCGGAAGGTCGACTCCGGTCGAGTTGAATTTCCTGGACGTTGAGAAAGTGACGTTTGCGGAAGAGGAATGAAGGGCCGTAAATCGTAAATAGTGAATTGTAAATCGTAAATCGTTAATAGATGGGCATGGCTTTAACTATTCACGATTCACGATTTACTATTCACGGTTTACGATGCACGATTTACTAAGCGATGAAGAAAATAACAGGCTACATCAAGCTGCAGGTTCCGGCAGGTAAAGCCAATCCCGCGCCGCCCATTGGGCCCGCGCTCGGCCAGCACGGCGTCAATATCATGGAATTCTGCAAGGCATTTAATGCCAAGACTGCGCAAATGGATCCGGATCTAAAAATTCCGGTTGTCATTACAGTCTTTGCGGACCGCTCCTTCACTTTTGAGACGAAGACCCCGCCGGCCGCTGATCTTCTAAAAAAGGCTGCCGGAATTTCGAAAGGGTCAGGCAAGCCCAACCGCGAAAAGGTGGGCACGATCTCGCAAGCTAAGATCGAAGAGATCGCCAAAACTAAGTTGCAGGATCTCAATACCACCAGTTTGGAGTCTGCAATAAAGACGATTGCGGGAACGGCCCGGCAGATGGGCCTTACGATTGAATGATTGCTGAATTCGGATTGCGGAATGGTTTCCACGTCCGAATGGCATTTTGAGAGGGAGAGATGACTGGGAAGGATTGCGGGTGCTGTTAATTCCGAATTCTGTTAATCCGCATTCAGAAATCCGCATTCAGCAATCGAAGAATCTCGTCTGCACCTCGGAGAGACGAAATGAAGAAGCACGGAAAGAAATATAATTCAGCGGCTGCAAAGCTTGAGCCCGGGCGCAAATACAACCTTGAAGAAGCGGTAGTAAAGGTCAAAGAAGTCGCATACGCAAAGTTTGATGAGACAGTTGAATTAACAGTTTGGCTGGGCGTCGATCCGCGCAAGGCTGATCAACTTGTTCGCGGCACGCTTGTTCTTCCACACGGCCTTGGCAAATCCAAGAAAGTCCTCGTGATCGCGCAAGGCGACAAGATCAAGGAAGCCGAAGAGGCGGGCGCAGACTTTGTGGGCGGCGAAGACATGGTAAACAAGATCAAAGAGGGCTGGCTGGATTTCGATGCAGTCGTTTCCACTCCCGATATGATGCGACTCGTCGGTGGTCTGGGAAAGGTTCTTGGCCCGCGCGGCTTGATGCCCAACCCCAAGACCGGCACGGTAACATTTGACGTGAAAACGGCAGTCAGAGAAACAAAGGCCGGTAAGGTCGAGTATAGAGTTGATAAGACAGGCGTTATTCACGTACCGGTCGGGAAAGTTTCATTTGACGCCGATAAGCTCCGCGATAACGCGAAGATGCTGCTCGAAGCTGTGGTGAAGGCAAAGCCGTCAACCGCCAAAGGTAAATACGTAAAGAAAGTAAATTTGGCGGCGACGATGAGTCCCGGGGTATTGCTTGACGAGGCGGCCTATGTCAAATAGCCGCCAAATAAAGGTAAGGAGCCACACGGATGAAAACGAAGGCGCAAAAGCAGAAAGATTTGGAAGCTCTAACGGAGCGCTTTAAGAGCGCGAAGGCCGCGATGCTGGTGGGGTTCCAGGGCATGACTGTCCCAAAGGATCAGGAGCTACGCAATCAGTTGCGTGAAGCCGGCGTGAGCTATGAGGTAGTGAAAAACACCCTTGCTCGCAAAGCAGCCGAGGGCACAGCTTTGGAGCAGGCTGCGGATCAGTTTAAAGGCGTCACGGCGGTGGCGCTTAGCAAAGAGGATCCGGTGAATCTGTCAAAGGCGATCTCAAAGTTTACCAAAGCAAATCCCGACATTTTTAAGTTTAAGGTGGGCATAGTTGAAGGCAAGGTCGTCGCCCTGAGCGACGTCGAAGCTATTGCCAGCCTGCCTTCGAAAGAAGAGCTGATTTCGAAGATTCTGTTCTTAATTAATTGCCAGGCGCAGAGACTGGTCACCGTGCTGTCGGCGGTGCCGCGAAACCTGGTGATCGTGGTTAAGCAGATTGGCGAGCAAAAGGGCGGTGAGACCGCCTGAGAACTAAGAGTGCGGAATGCGGAATGCGGAAATAAAGCCGCAGTCCGGAATCCGCGATGAGTCAGTGGGTCGGACGCGGAAAACGAGCGCAGCGATAAGTCAGATCGCACCTGGCGCTTCGGACATTTTTTCGGTTGCGGTGCAGCAATTCGAAAGAAAGCCCCGTGGGTTCTCCTGCTGCGAATCGTGAAAAGACACAGCAACAAAAGGACCCTTGAGGAGGATGAGTAATCATGGCAGCAACGCGTGAAGATGTAATTGAGTTTTTAAAAAGTATGACGCTTCTGGAAGCTTCACAGCTCGTGAAGGAACTGGAAGAGACGTTTGGAGTATCTGCGGCCGCGGCAGCGGTGGCGGCTCCTGCGGCCGGCGGCGGCGGCGGTGGCGAAGCAGCTGCTCCGGCGGAGGAGAAGACCGAGTTTGACGTGATCCTGCAAGCCGTCGGCGGCAATAAGATCAATGTGATCAAGGTTGTTCGCGAAGTCACGGCACTTGGCTTAAAAGAAGCCAAGGATCTCGTCGAGGCAGCTCCGAAGTCTGTGAAAGAAGGCGTCACGAAAGAAGAAGCCGAAACCATTCGGCAAAAGCTTGCTGACGCTGGCGCAACAGTCGAAGTGAAGTAGATCCAAGTCCAAAGTCCAACTTCAACGTCTAACGTGCAAGTCGGTTGAGACGCGAAGGACATTGGACATTGGAGCTGAGACTTTGGACTTCGGGTTTGGTAGCTTGACAGTCATAGTCTTAGTGTTTAAGTTAAGAGAGTATTGAGGCGCTGGCGTTGTTCCCAAAAAATTGACGAAGAATCAGCCGCTTTTTGATTATTAAGCGGTCGGGGCATTCTGCGCCCTGACCGCGCTTTAGCGTCTTTGCATATTGTTGGAATGCCGATTTCGGAGAGCGGATTTAGAAAACCACGCGTGCCTGTTCAGCTACTGAAACCGAAATCCGCATTCTGAAATTCAGATAAGGAAGCACTCATGTCTGCAAATCTGCTACAAACAGTAAATACAGGGTTAGGAAAACGTACCAGCCAGGCTCCAGAGCGCGTGGACTTTTCCAAAATATCCACCGCAGTGCAAATCCCCAACCTAATCGAGATTCAGCGCGAGTCTTACAATCGTTTTCTGCAGATGGATTTCCTGCCGGAGGAACGTGAGAACACGGGACTACAGGCTGTCTTTCAGTCGGTTTTCCCGATCTCCGATTTTCGCGGAACGGCAACGCTCGACTTTGTCGAATATCAGATTGGTAATTGGCAATGCAAGTGCGGGCGGCTGGAAGGTCTCAATTATTTGAGAGCGAACTGCAAGCATTGTGGCTCTACTATTAAGGTCAATCCGCTCGCGGCCGGAGAGACCCTTTGCCACAAGTGTGGCACCTTTAACTCTGTTCGTCCCCAACTCTGCGAGAATTGCGGCGAACCCGTAGGACTAAAACACAAGCACGATCAGCAGGAGTGCCAGGAACGGGGCATGAGCTACAGCGTCCCGCTCAAGGTGAAAATTCGCCTTACTGTCTACGATAAGGATCCGGAAACTGAAACGCTCTCGATTCGCGACATCAAGGAAGAAGAAGTTTTCTTTGGCGAAATTCCCTTGATGACCGATAACGGCACCTTCATCATCAACGGCACCGAGCGCGTTATCGTTTCTCAGCTTCACCGCTCCCCGGGCGTCTTCTTCAAACGCGGCGCCATCTATATTGCCAAGATCATTCCCTATCGCGGTTCGTGGGTTGAATTTGAATACGATCAGAAAAATCTGCTTTACGTTCGGGTCGGCAAACGCAAGTTTCTATCGTCGATCTTTTTAAGAGCGCTCGGCCTTTGGTTCAACAAGGAAATCGACGGCAAGCTGGTCAAGAGTGATTTGGCGCTCGAAGAGCGAGTGAAAAACGCGTCGTTTGCTGATGAGGACATCTTGCGCTCCCTTTATGTCACGGATGAAATCAAGGTGGAAGACGGGCGTTTAATGATCCAGGTGCCCGATCAGGGCTCGACGAGCCTGGTAGGGATGAAGGTGGATTTCGATATTAAAGGACGAGGCCCTGAGCCCATCGTCAAATCGGGCAAGAAGGTCACTTCTACGGCTCTCGAAGCTCTGCGCAAATCAAACATCGGCGAGGTCGAGATAGAGATTTCGCAGCTGGAGGGCGCCTATGCCGTTTCCGACATCGTCAACAAAGATAGCGGCGAGGTGATCCTGGAAGCCAATAATGAGATCACGCCAGCCAAATTGCAGGAAATCATCGAAGGCGGAATTGATAGTTTCTCTGTGTTTTTCCCAGAGCGTGACGATATTGGTTCCATTCTTTCGCAGACGCTAAAGAAAGATGTAATCACCAAGCCAGTCGATGCGCTTCTGGAAATTTACCGGAAGATGCGTCCTGGAGACCCGCCGACGGTTCAAACTGCCTATAAATTGTTGGAGGCAATGTTCTTCGATCCGCGCAAGTTTGATTTCTCGCGGGTAGGCCGGCTGAAGTTCAACATCAAGATGGGTAAACCAGAGCGCGATCGCATAAACGATCCGCTGCTTTCCGCCAAAGACTTTTACGAAGTGGTTTCTTACGTTCTAAAGATGCGTAAGAACCCTTCAGAGTATCAGGCGGATGACATAGATCATCTCGGCAACCGTCGCGTGCGCGCGGTGGGCGAACTGCTGGAAAACCAGTTTCGCATCGGCCTTGAGCGCATGGAACGTGCGATCAAGGAGAAGATGTCGATCCACCAGGAAATGCAGACCACGATGCCGCGGGATCTTATTAATGCCAAGCCCGTGACAGCCGCCGTGCGCGAGTTTTTCGGCTCCAGCCAACTCTCACAGTTCATGGATCAGACCAATCCGCTCTCGGAAATCACGCACAAGCGCCGCCTGTCCGCACTTGGACCTGGCGGTCTGTCTCGTGAGCGCGCGGGTTTTGAAGTCCGCGACGTTCACCCAACTCACTACGGCCGCATCTGTCCTATTGAGACGCCTGAAGGTCCGAACATCGGACTGATTTCCAGTCTCTCCTGTTTTGCGCGGATTAATGAGTTCGGATTCATCGAGGCTCCTTATCGAAAAGTAACCGATGGGAAGGTTGTTGAATACGTTCGCATCCTTAATGGAGGCGATACCAAACTGAAACATGGCGAGCACCTGCCGCTGGAAGACGTGGAAAAAGCCAACAAACGTGTGGGCCATGACGGCCGCAAGGCTGACTACGAACCGTGGCCGTTCTATCTGACCGCCTGGGAAGAAGACAAACACGTGGTTGGTCAGGCCAACATCGAGCTGGAGGAAACAGGCTACATCGTCAATGAGCGCAACGCCGCAAGAAAAGCAGGTGAATTTATCCTGGCGTTGCGTAAAGACATTGAATACGTTGACGTTTCGCCGAAGCAACTCGTCTCAGTCGCGGCCTCGCTTATTCCGTTTCTCGAAAACGACGATGCCAATCGCGCGCTGATGGGTTCAAACATGCAGCGTCAATCCGTGCCGTTGCTCCGCGCCGAGGCGCCCTACATAGGTACAGGGATGGAGCAAACAACCGCGCGCGATTCGGGTGCGGTGGTTGTGGCGAAACGCGACGGGGTGGTTGATTACGTCGACTCTGAACGCGCCATCATCAAGGCCGATCACAACGTTGACGGGACGATTTCCCGCGAAGTGACGGCGGATATCTACACGCTGATCAAATTCAAGCGCTCAAATCAAAACACCTGCATTAACCAGCGGCCGATCGTGCACGTTGGTGAGCGCGTTGCCAAGGGACAGGTCATTGCCGACGGGCCCTGCACGGATCGGGGCGAACTTGCCCTGGGCCGGAACGTGCTCGTCGCCTTCATGCCCTGGCGAGGTTACAACTTTGAGGACGCGATTCTGGTCTCCGAGCGGCTGGTGAAAGAGGACTACTACACATCCATCCACATCGAAGAGCTGGAAATCGAGGCGCGCGACACGAAGCTTGGGCCAGAAGAAATCACGCGCGACATTCCCAACGTCGGCGAAAACATGCTTCGCGATCTGGATGAGAGCGGCATCATTCGCATCGGTGCCCAGGTCAAGCCCGGATCGATTCTGGTAGGCAAAGTTACGCCCAAAGGCGAAACCCAGCTCACCGCGGAAGAGAAACTCCTGCGCGCGATTTTTGGCGAAAAGGCCGGCGACGTAAAAGACGCATCGCTTGTTTCACCTCCTGGAATCGACGGCACGGTCGTCGACGTGCAGGTTTTCACGCGCAAAGGTCAGGAAAAAGATGCTCGCTCGCTGGCAATTGAGCAGGAGGAAGAGGACCGTCTGCGACGCGACCTCGAGGACGAAATTCGCATTCTTCGCGAGCAGCGCGATCAGCGAATTCGGGAACTACTCGAAGGCCGCAAGCTATCAGCTGACCTGACGGTTAATCGCGAGGTCGTCATCCCGAAAGGCACGCCGATTACTCGCGAGATGCTCGAGGGTATTGAAGCGAAGGTTTTGAGAAAAGTTCAGATGGCGTCTTCGCGCGTGGACGTGGGAGCGGAGATCAAGGAGTACGAAGATCGCACGGAGCGGCAAATCAAAATTCTGTCCGACATTTACGAAGAGAAGATTGCCAAGCTGCGCCAGGGAGATGAGCTGGCTCCAGGTGTGATCAAGATGGTGAAGGTCTTCATCGCCATGAAGCGCAAGCTTTCAGTAGGCGACAAGATGGCCGGACGCCACGGAAACAAGGGTGTTATTGCGCGGATCTTACCGGAAGAGGATATGCCGTACCTGCCCGATGGCACTCCAGTTGAAATTGTACTGAATCCGCTTGGCGTACCGTCGCGAATGAACGTGGGCCAGATTCTGGAAACACACCTTGGCTGGGCGGCGCGCGTGCTTGGTCTTTATTTCGCGACGCCCGTTTTTGACGGCGCAACCGAAACCGAGATTAAGGACAAGCTGAAACTGGCGGGTGTGCGTGCCAACGAACTCGGCCTGCCGGAGATCGTAAACGAGTCGGGCAAGGCAATTCTCTACGACGGACTGTCAGGAGATCCTTTCGAGCAGAAGGTGACGGTGGGCTATATCTACATGCTCAAGCTTTCACACCTTGTTGACGACAAGATTCACGCCCGTTCGATTGGTCCCTACAGCCTGATTACTCAGCAACCGCTGGGTGGCAAGGCGCAGTTTGGCGGCCAGCGATTTGGAGAAATGGAAGTTTGGGCGCTTGAGGCTTACGGCGCCGCGCACATTTTGCAGGAACTGCTGACTGCGAAATCCGACGACGTAGCGGGTAGATCAAAGATTTACGAAGCCATTGTTAAGGGCGAGGCTGACTTTGATCCAGGTTTGCCGGAGTCGTTCAACGTGCTGGTGCGCGAACTGCAGTCGCTCTGCCTTGACGTTGAATTGATCAATAAGAAGGTCGCCGGCAACGGGGATGGAACTGAAGAAGGTGTTGGTGAAGCGCTGATTACCAGCGCCGTCGAAGCCTAACGACAGTCCAATGTCCAATGTCCAATGTCCAAAGTCAACATGACTTAGCGGACGTTGGACCTTGGACGTTGGACCTTGGACTCTTTCGGAGAAAAGATGTTTCGATTTCAACAAGAGAAGCAGCAATTAGCTCCTGACTTTGAAGCAATTAGGATCTCGCTGGCATCGCCGGACAAAATCCGGCAATGGTCGCATGGCGAAGTCACGAAGCCGGAGACAATCAATTACCGCACATTTAAGCCAGAGCGCGACGGACTTTTTTGCGCGCGTATCTTTGGGCCGGTAGCTGATTGGGAATGTCTCTGCGGTAAGTACAAACGCATGAAGCACCGCGGCGTGATCTGCGATAAGTGTGGAGTGGAAGTCACACAGGCAAAGGTGCGTCGTGAGCGGCTGGGCCATATTGACCTCGCCAGCCCGTGTTCGCACGTCTGGTTTTTCAAGGGACTGCCTTCGCGCATCGGCCACTTGTTGGACATACCTCTGCGCGAGCTGGAAAAGGTTCTCTACTTCGAATCATACATAGTCATAGATCCCGGCGACGTTACGGGGATTAAAGAACGCGAGCTGCTTTCAGACGAGCGTTATCGTGAGCTGGTACGCGATCATCCGGCGCAGTTTGTTGCCAAGATGGGCGCCGAGGCAATCAAAGAGCTGCTGGCGATGGTGAAGGTTGAGGAGCTGGCGACTGAACTTCGCAAGCGGATGAGAGAAGAGACATCACAGCAGAAGAAACTCAAGTACTCGAAGCGCCTGAAGGTGGCGACAAGCTTTCTGAAATCGGGCAATCGTCCTGAGTGGATGATTCTTGACGTTATTCCTGTTATTCCGCCAGAGCTGCGACCGCTGGTACCCCTGGATGGCGGACGTTTCGCTACTTCAGATCTAAACGATCTCTATCGACGCGTCATAAATCGCAATAACCGTCTGAAGAAGCTAATGGAGCTGCGCGCTCCTGAAGTGATCGTGCGCAACGAGAAGCGCATGTTACAGGAAGCAGTTGACGCCCTGTTTGATAATGGCCGCCGCGGTCGCGTTCTGCGCGGTGTAAACAACCGGCCGTTGAAGTCGCTGAGCGGCACGCTCAAGGGCAAGCAAGGCCGCTTCCGTCAAAATCTTCTGGGAAAGCGCGTCGACTATTCGGGCCGTTCCGTGATCGTAGTAGGTCCTGAGTTGAAGTTACATCAGTGCGGCTTGCCGAAGAAGATGGCGCTCGAGCTTTTTAAGCCGTTCATTTACAACCAACTGGAAAAACAGGGCCATGCCGCAACCATCAAGCAGGCAAGGGAAATGGTCGAGCGCCAGGAACCGGTTGTTTGGGACATTCTTGAGGAAGTGATTCGCGAGCATCCCGTGCTCTTGAACCGCGCCCCCACGCTCCATCGCCTGGGTATTCAGGCGTTTGAGCCAGTGCTGGTTGAAGGTAAGGCGATCAAGATCCACCCGCTCGTCTGCACCGCCTTCAATGCGGACTTCGACGGCGATCAAATGGCTGTGCACATTCCTCTTTCTCCTGAAGCGCAGATCGAGGCCGCGGTCTTGATGCTGTCGAGCAACAACATCCTTAGTCCGGCGAGTGGACAGCCGATTGCTGTTCCTTCGCAGGACATCGTTCTGGGTATTTACTATCTGACACGCGACAAGCCCGGGGCGAAGGGTGAAGGCCGCGTTTTTGCTTCGCTCGAGGAAGTGTTGCTGGCCCTTGACGCAAAAGAGGTAACAACCCAAACGCCGATCAAGCTTCGCATCCAGGGAGACTTGATCGATCTAACTCAGGAACACGATCCACAGGACATTCTCCGTGCTGCCCTGCAGGAAGATGTGCGTCGCGTAATCGATACAACAGTTGGCCGAGTCATCTTCAACGATTCGATTCCTCCAGGCCTGCCTTTTTTCAACGGCACGCTTAAGAAAAAAGGACTTCAGTCTCTGGTCAATTATTCCCACATTCGTCTGGGTCATGAGATGACTGTGAAGATGCTTGACGATCTCAAGAACCTTGGTTTCCTTTATGCCACCAAGGCCGGTATTTCCATCGGCATCGACGATCTGGTTACGCCTGATGCCAAGAAGCCACTGGTCAACAAGGCTGAAAAGGACGTCATAGCGGTCGAGCAGCAATATCTCGACGGCGTGATCACCAGCGGCGAGCGCTACAACAAAGTTATCGCTATCTGGTCTGAAGTGACTGATAAAGTCGCCAAGGAAATGTTTAAGGCCATGGATGAGCGCGAGAAATCAACAGGCGAGCTCAATCCAATTCTCGTCATGAGTGATTCCGGAGCGCGAGGCAGCGCCCAGCAGATTCGCCAGTTGGCGGGCATGCGCGGATTGATGGCCAAGCCGTCCGGCGAAATCATCGAGACACCTATCAAAGCGAACTTCCGCGAAGGTCTGGATGTGTTGCAGTACTTCATTTCCACTCACGGCGCACGCAAGGGCCTGGCTGACACCGCATTGAAGACTGCGGATTCGGGTTATTTGACGCGGCGTCTGGTCGATGTTGCTCAGGATGTCATCATTAGTGAGCCAGACTGCGGCACGCTGCGCGGTATCTCCGCCAGCGCCATTGTTGAAGGCGGTGAAGAGATCGAGTCGTTACGTGATCGCATTGTCGGCCGCATCGCCCTGGAAGATGTAATTGACCCGGTTGAAGGGCGCGTCATCGTCGACTCCAATGCCGAGATTGACGAGGATCTCTCTTCTGAAATCCAGCGTTCCGGCGTGCAGCGGGTGCGCATTCGTTCAGTGCTGACTTGCGAATCCCGCCGCGGCTGCTGCATCAAGTGTTACGGTCGCAACCTGGCCACGGGGCGGCCGGTAGAAATTGGCGAGGCTGTGGGCGTGATTGCCGCGCAGTCCATTGGCGAACCGGGCACGCAGCTTACGATGCGCACCTTCCACATTGGTGGTACGGCGCGTTTAGAAGAGTCTTCCAAACACGAAGCCCGTCAGGATGGAACAATCAAATATCTTGATCTGCAAACCGTTAAGAGCCGCAAGGGCGAGCGGATTGCGATGAACCGTAACGGTTCGTTAACAATCATTGATGATCGGGGTCGCGAGGCGGCGCGCTATCAGATCGTTTACGGGGCCCACATTCTCGTGGAAGACGGCGCCCGAGTTACTCAGGATCAACTGTTAGCCACGTGGGATCCCTTTACCTTCGCAATCCTGACCGAGGTTGCCGGTCACGTTAAGTATCAGGACTTGAAAGAAGGCGTCACCTTTGACGAAGAGGTCGACGAGGTTACGGGCCAATCGCGAATGGTTGTAAAAGATTCGCCTGACGAGAAGAAACAGCCGCGTTTAGAGGTCCGCAACGCCAGCAATAAGCTGCTGAAGACTTACCAGATGCCAGTGCGTGCGAACCTGATGGTGGTCGACGGCGAAGAGGTAGAACCCGGCGACATTATTGCAAAGATTCCGCGCGAGACAACTAAGACCAAGGACATTACCGGCGGTTTGCCGCGCGTCGTTGAGTTGTTTGAGGCGCGCCGGCCGGCGGAAACTGCGGTCATGTCAGAAATTGACGGCACCGTAGCGCTGGGTCCGATTGCCAAGGGCAAACGCAAGCTGATCATCACCGGCGACGATGGTGAAGAGCGCGAGTACGACATTCCGCGCGGCACGCACATTAACGTGCAGGAAGGCGATCGCGTTCGCGCCGGAGAAGCCTTGATGGATGGCCCGCTCAATCCGCACGATATTTTGCGCGTGCTCGGTATGCAACGTTTGCAGGAGTATCTGGTGAATGAGATTCAGGAGGTCTACCGCCTGCAAGGTGTAAATATTAACGATAAGCATATCGAGGTTATCGTTCGGCAGATGCTTCGCTGGGTGAAGATCAAAGAGGTTGGCGACACCGACTTCCTGCTCGAAGAGCAGGTGGACCGGTTCCGGTTTACGGACGAAAACGAGCGCGTTAACGCACAGGAAGGCGAGGTTGCGCAGGCTGAACCGCTGCTTTTGGGTATCACGAAAGCGTCGCTCTCGACTGACTCTTTCATCTCGGCGGCGTCGTTTCAGGAGACTACCCGGGTGCTTACCGAAGCGGCAATCTCAGGACGTATCGATTACCTGCGCGGATTGAAGGAGAACGTCATCATGGGGCGGTTGATTCCTGCCGGAACAGGCATGGAGTATTACCGCAATGTGGAGATCGACCGCGACGAGAGTATTGATCAGGCACGCGAGCGTGAGCTTGATGAATTTCCTGACATTGTAGGCGGTCACGAGATAGCGGTCCCAACTGCACGCGAGCCACTTGTTAAGGCAGTCGGCGACGGCGAGGTAGAAGAAGTACCTGAGTAGGACAGACTTTCGTGCGCTGACTAGTCAGCGCCTTCAAAGCGGCGACTAGTCGCCGCACTCCAAGTGATAGGACGGTGCCGGGGGCAAAGAGCTCGTGATTGAAATGAGTCCGTACCACCTGCGGTAGCGGGTGGGTGATAGCAGTTGATCATCGCCATGACTCTCGACTGGCTTAAGCCAAGCCTGCGAGGAGCCTCCATCACCTCAGGGAGGAAGGAACATGCGCGCATTCGCAGAGAAACAGAACCTACCTCAGCAGCAACTGTCAGCCAAAACCACAAGGTCGAAGACGGTGGCAACCGCCGCAAGTCACCAGGCACAGCTAATCCCAAACTTACAGCGGACAATCGGAAATCAGGCCGTGCTGCAATTACTACGAGGCAAACTTAAGGGTCCTGAGGTCGGCTCCGATACCGAAGGCGGTGCGAATACTGAAGTCTACTCTAAGACTCCAACCATGACTCGTTTCGCTCATGATTCCGACCGGACTTCACTGCATGCTCCATCACCAATAACGATTCAAGCGAAGCTGGCGGTTAATACTTCCGGCGACGTCTTCGAACACGAAGCAGATCACCTCGCCGAACAGGTAATGCGCATTCCCGAGCCGCAGCTACAGCGCGCTTGTGCGTGCGGCGG